>JAQTSF010000064.1 GCA_028711485.1 Candidatus Iainarchaeum sp. | reverse complement strand
GTTCTCTGCATTCTGACCATATTACTTCTGAACTTGTTCATAAAATAAGTAGCCGGGCAAAACCCAAGGAAATAAAAGATATGGCAAAACTTGCTTTGGAAGGCAATTTTCTCAAAGCCCGTGAAAATCTTGATAAACTTATTATCTCCTATGGTCTTAGCGGAGAAGATATTCTTCTTCAATTATATAAGGAAATTCCTAATTTGGAAATAGAAGAGGAAAAAAAACTTTTACTTATAGACAAACTTGCAGAATATAATTTTAGAATGGTGGAGGGTGCAAATGAAAGAATTCAATTAGAGGCCCTTATCGCTCAATTTCCGCTTGTCAACAAGAAAAAGGTGTAGAATATGTACGATGTAATCATTATCGGTTCAGGAAGTGCTGGTTTGAATGCTTCACTTTATGCTGCACGTGCAGGGTTGAAGACTTTAATTATTGAAAAAGAGCCGATTACAGGGGGACAGATAGCATTAAGTTCTATTGTAGAAAATTGGCTTGGTGAAAAATCTATTTCTGGTTCTAAATTAGTAGAGAAATTTACAGAACACGTTTCCTCTTTTGGTGTTGAAATAAAACAATTTACTGAGGTTATTTCTGTTGAATTGGAAGGGGAAGTAAAAAAAATAAAAACTTCTTCAGAAGAATTCCAATCCAAAGTAATAGTCATTGCCACTGGTTCTAGAGAAAAGAAATTGGGCATATCTGGAGAGGAAGAATTTAAAGGAAAGGGAGTTAGTTATTGTGCTCTATGCGATGCAGGATTTTTTAAAGGAAAAGAAGTTGCAATTATAGGGGGAGGGAACACTGCACTTGAGGAATCAGAATACCTTTCTAAATTTGCATCAAAAATTTATATTATACACAGAAGAAATGAATTAAAAGCAGAAAAAATTATTTTGGAAAAAGCTAAAAAGAATAAAAATTTGGAATTTATATTAAATACAACTGTAAGCGAAATTACAGGAAACAAACAGGTTGAAAAAATAAAATTAAAAAATGTTGAAACCGGAAAAGAATCTTTTCTCGATGTTTCCGGAGTTTTTGTTTTTGTTGGAATGATCCCTAACAGCGAACTTTTTCAAAATATTAAGAAAGATGAACATGGGTATATTATTTCTGATGAATATATGCAAACTAATGTTCCGGGAGTTTTTGTAGCTGGGGATGTGAGAAAACAACCTATAAATCAGTTGATTACTGCGGCAGCAGATGGAGCTATTGCAGCTGTTTCTGCATATAAATATCTTTCTGAAAAGTGAATTTATGAGAATCCTATTACAATTTCCTGAAGGGCTCAAGAGTAAAGCATTGGAATACGCGGATAAATATAAAGAAGAAGGGCACGAAGTTTATCTTTCCTGTTCTCCTTGTTTTGGTGCCTGTGATCTTGCAGTGGAAGAAGCAAAATTAATACATGCTGATAAAATAATTCATTTTGGTCATTCAAGATTTCCTTCTGTTTTATCTCCTGTGAATGTTGAGTATATACATTATCCAATTAATATAGACTTAAAATCTCTTGAAAACATTTTAATTGATTTAAAACCTTATAACTCTATAGGAATAGCAACCACAATTCAGCATGTTCACGAATTGGAAAAAATAAAAGAGTTTTTTGAGATCAAAGGCAAATCAGTTCTTATTGGACAGGGTTCACTTGCCTCTGAAAAAGGGCAGGTTTTAGGATGCGATTCAGGAGCAGTTACTTCAATTTCTTCTCAGGTTGATGCTATTTTATTTGTAGGCGATGGTTTTTTCCACGCGCTTGCAATAAAAATCGATAAACCTGTATTCGTGTTTAATCCTTATTCTAGTTCACTAGAGCAAATAAATGATAAAATAGAGAAATTGAAAAGAAAAAGAAAAGGTCTTCTTGCAGCAGCAATGGTTTCAAAAACATTTGGAATTTTAGTTAGTACCAAACCAGGACAATTCAATTTATCTGCTGCAAAATCAATAAAAAAGAAATTAGAAGAAAAGGGAAAAAGAGCAGAAATTTTAATTGGAAATACCTTTGATCAATATTCTCTTGGAAATTTTCAGAGTTTTGATTGTTATATCACAACCGCCTGTCCTAGAATGTCAGATGATTCAGAACAATTTGATAAACCTATTTTAGATTTGGAATTATGCAATGAATTATTTTTTCTGACGATTCCAATAAAATAAGCGATAGAATTAAAAAATGATTTAGCCTCATTTTTCTAAGGTGTATTAATGAAAGATGTTACTATTTCCGAAAAAGAATATTTAAATCTCTTGAATTACAAAAGAATAGTTCAACTTATAGAATTTGAATTACACGAGCCGGAATTCAAAGAAGAATTTATTAAAGAGGTTGAAAGCATAAGAAAAGAAGGAAAATTCAGCAAAACTGGTTCTGTTAATGATTTATTTAAAGAGATAGAAGAAAATGTATAAAATTCGAAGTTCTGAGCAAGTTAAAACCATGTTCAGATATCTTTTTAAAAAAGATAAAACAAAATATACTTATTTAAAAAAAAAGATCGAACAAATTTGTAATTATCCAACACTTGGAAAACCTTTAAAAAATGTGTTAAAAGGAACACGACGAGTTCATATTGGAGAGCTGGTTTTGATATACGAAATTGATGATATAAATAATTTAATTAGTTTGATCTGTTTAAAGCATCACGATGAGGTTTATAAATAACTTTTTATGGTGATATCAATGGTTAATCCGATCTTAAAAACCAATTTAAATTATCCCTTATTGCATAGGGGAAAAGTAAGGGATGTGTATGATTTAGAAGAAAATCTCCTTCTCGTTTCTTCAGATAGATTAAGTGCATTTGATGTTGTATTCAATGAAGGAATACCTAGAAAAGGAGAAGTTCTAACCCAACTTTCTCTATTCTGGTTTGAAAAAACCAAACATATTATCAAAAATCATTTAGTAAATAATTTTCCAAAGGATTTTCCAGAAGAAATGAAAAAAAGATCTGTAATTGGAGTAAAAACAAAACCTGTAAAATTGGAATGCATTGTAAGAGGTTATTTAACCGGAAGTGGATGGAAAAGTTATCAAAAAGATGGAACAATATGTGGAATAAAACTTCCATTAAATTTAAAGAATGGTTCAAAATTACCAGAGCCCATATTTACTCCAACTACAAAAGCAGAACAAGGCCATGATCAAGATGTAACAGAAGATAAGGCAATTGAGATTGTAGGTCAAAAAACTTTTGATTTTGTAAAAAGAAAATCAATAGAACTTTACTCATTTGCAGAAGAGTATGCAAGAAGTAAAGGATTGATACTTGCAGATACTAAATTTGAATTTGGGGAGTATAATGGAGAAATCATATTGATTGATGAAGCTCTTACACCCGATTCTTCCAGATATTGGCTTAAATCAGATTATGATAAAGGAAAATTGTTAAGTTTGGATAAACAGTTTGCAAGAGACTATTTAGAAACATTAAATTGGGATAAAAAACCTCCAGCCCCACCTCTCCCAGAAGAAATAATAGAAAAAACTTCTAAAAGATATTTACAGGCTTACAATTTTCTTACTGGGAAAAATCTATAAATATTTTTTCAATTGCCCCAGCGACATTCTTGTTTGCACTTCACTCAACCCAACCAATGAACCAATTCCAACAATTTCTTTTGGACTTCTAATCCCCTCTTCTGTTTTAGCCAAGCTCACAAAACAATATTTTGCATTGTATTTTATACAAAATTTAAAAAATTCCCTAATCTGGGATAAAATTATCCCTCTTCTTGCTCCTTTTGAATTTATTATTTCAAAATAATTTATTGCAAACAATGCCTTCCCTTTCTCCCCTATAATTTTAATCATTTCAGAACTTATTTTAAAATTCTTCAATAAAAATATTCCTGAATAATTCTGCCTGTTCAATATTTCTTCATCTTTTTCAATTTCAACTATTTTATTTTTTATCTCAGAAAAAGAAATTAATTTTGTAAAGCCATAATTTTTTTCAGCTTCACAAAATATTATATCGTACATTTACTCAGTTTTTGCTTTCTTTTTTACAACCTTTTTTTTCACAGCTTTAGGTTTCTCCTTTGTTTCTATTTTTTCAACTGGTTTGCTTTCCAAAACTTTTGTTGAAAATTCTTTTTGCAAACTCGTTGGATGAGGTCTTACTCTAGCCTTTCTTCTTCCCCGTGTACCTTTTTTATCACTGTGTTTTCTTGTTTTTAATCTCTTTCTTCCTTTCTGTCCTGCACTTGTGAGTCCTCGGAATGCTCTTCCAATTCTTAAAGTTGTATTGCTTTTGCTTGATTCCTTATTTCTATCAGCAAGTACCACTTCAAAATATTTATGTTGTCCATCCTCTGCAATTAAATAGGAACCCAACACTTCACAATTAATGTACACTCTGTTTGCCTTTCTTTCTGCAATTGCCTGATGGGATGCTCCTGGAGGAGTAAATCTATAATTATGTCTTGCGCTTCTTCCTTTTGCAGGTTTCGGTCTTTTTCGTCTTCCTTTGTCCATTTTCACTCTTGCAACTACAAAACCATTGGCTGCTTTATAA
>JAQTSF010000063.1 GCA_028711485.1 Candidatus Iainarchaeum sp. | reverse complement strand
GTTCTTTCTTCACCTTCAACCATGTTGCTTAAAATTGCAGTGTCTGGCTCAACATCTGATCCAGATGATGAGAAGAACAATTGAGAGTTAGCCAATTGTTTTGCAATCTTAAAGCTTACTCTGGTGTCTGTAAGGCTTACAAAGACTGAACCTCTTTCACTTGTGTAACCGTCTTCAACAGTATTGTTGTTGATTACTGGACCTGCTACAACATAGGTTATATCATCTTCATCATCCAAACTTCCGATAAATTTAGTATCGGTCATATTGAAGATAAAGGTCATCATATCAACCAAGCCTGCAGAAATATCTTTTCCAGCTTCTTCTACAACTGTGAAGTTGGCACCATAGGTATCATCTTCATATACTCTGACGACTCCTCCATCTGCATATGTTCCTGCAGCACCTGCTGTGGTATACATAACGTCAAGAATTGAGTTGTTTGTAGTTGTAAATTCGTATTCTGATCCGATTTTCATCAGAACACCGCCATCTACCCAACCACCGTCACAGGATACATTACCAAACCAGAAGGTGTCTCCTGTTGCAGAGCCATATTCAAATGCATTAGTTACTCCTGAAGTAACTGATACATATGGATCTGTAAGGTTACAAGTACTTGTATTTGTTAAGGTTATTCCTCTTAGTGGTTTATCTATAACACTAAATCTCAAGTCGTCTCTGTCATTGTTGTCAATGTCAAGACCAAGGTAAGACATTTCCCATTTAACTGGGCTTTCCACTATTGGAACAGAGTCACCAACTAACAAAGTATCAGACAATAAATCATCTGTGTACATTGTGTGTAGAACAATTGTTCTCAAGTGGTCTGGTGCACCATCATCAGAGGTTGTTGAAGTAATTTTGTTCTTCCAACCAAGTGTTACATACCAGTTGTCGTTTTCACCTTCAAGAGAGTCAAGCTTTTGATCATCTTCAAGCTCAAGTTCATGAGAGAAGATTGCCATGTCTGCCCATGTTGTTCCAAATGAATAACCTGGACCTGTTGCATATACATGGAGCTTGTATGTACCATAACCTGGAACTGAAATATCTTGTGTTTCAGTTGGGTTTACGGAAATACCCTCTTTAATTGGTGTGGTCTGACCTTCAACATATACAGAAAGTAATGCTGGGTGTTCATTTTTTGCACCGGTTCCTAAACTTACATCTTCGAGGACGAATTTAAGGGTTCCTACATTAAGGGAATCACCTTTGTTTACTACTCCGAAGACTGATTCTTTTGCAAGTTTTACAGAACCTCCAGATACAAGATCTGTTTGTGAGGTAAGGTTTCCACCTGCTGGAATCATTTCACTGATTATCCATTCCTCTCCAAGGAACATAACCTTTACTTTGTGTGCAACGGTTTCGTATGATGGAGAAGTTGCTGTATGGAAGTTGCTTGTAGTTGCTGCCTTTGTTGCTACTGGAATACCCAAATCTTCAGTTGCTGAACCGAATTTAATTGAGTAAGCCAAAAGGTCTACATCTGCACCCATTACCTTTTCTGTGGTATCATATTTGGATTCTCCAAATACCCACAAGTATTGCTTTTCTGTATATTTTTTGCTTGCATCCTTATCTTCAGGAGAGTAGTCCTTCAAAGGAGAAAACATTGAACCGGTAATTCTGTATAATTCGGTTTCGTCCGGTGCACTGTCTAATTTACCTGTGGTTCCGTTAGTAAATGGGTTTGCTGCTTCAGAGATATCAGAACCATATGCATATTCATGCATTGCTGCTGATGCTTGGTCTCTGTCTGTTAATGTTCTATCAAAGTAGTCACCAATCAAATTGCTTACCACATATGTTCCTGCAACTCCTACACCTGGTACAGTTACCTGTAAGGTTACGGATTTATCAGTAACTGTGCATGTGGAACCTTCTGCTGCTGTACAAGTTACATCCCCTGCAACTGCAGTGTATGTGTCACTCTTGTATGCACTTTTTGCTAGGTGTGCTGCAATGTTTGCTGCTGCTACTCCATCAGATGCTGATGCACCTGCTCCTACGACAACCTTTACTACTGGCTGTCCTGTCTCAGTAACCAATGCTGTGTCCTCATAATAAAGAGGTCCTGCAAAAGCTACAGAGCTGGCCAAAATTGCTGCTCCTGCAACAACTGCGCCTATTCTCTTAAGGTTTATACCTTTCATTCTATGTCACCTCATTTTCTCTACCGTCTTTTTCTAGGGATCTATTACAACAATTAACGACGGTAGCCACTTAAACGGCTCATAGATTCTATGAACCGCCCGATCCCTTATACGCCGAAGAAAACCTCTCCGGGGCTGCATCCATAAAGTAACCACTCTATAGACGTAACTATTGGACTTTTCAACAGAATGTTTTTAAACCCTAGCATTAAATATAAACTCTAGTTTATATATTCTACTAGTCACTTCGCTAAAGAACGAAGATTTGATTCGTGTATGGACGTATTTATTTTTTTATTATATATAATAATATATTAATATAATTATAGATCTATTACTAAACCATCTTTAGCTATAATACTATTATTAAATTGCTTAATTGCTTGTTCTAATAATTCATCTTCCTTTGCGTATCTTGGGCTTATATGGGTTAGGATTAGTTTTTTCACTTTTGCCTTTTCTGCAACCTTTACTGCATCTTGTAAAGAGGAGTGCATAAACTCTTTTGCTTCTTTTTCCTGCTCTCCGAAGAATGTTGATTCATGAATTAAGATATCTGCATCTTTTGAAGCCTTTATTAATTCCTTGCAATAAACAGTATCTCCACTATAAACTATTTTTCTTCCTTTTTTTATCCAAGTAACTTCTTTTAATTTAATTTTATTTTTTCCGATTTTTAAAAATCCTTTTTCTTCTATTTCTTTAAACATTTTTCCTTTTATTCCTAAAGAGTGTGCTTTTTGTTCATTAAATTTTACTCGGTCTTTTTCTTTTATAATGAATCCGTGGGAATTTTCTGAATGTTTTACTTTAAATGCATAAATTTCAAATTCATTATTCTCGTATAATTTTCCTTCTTTTATTTGAGTTTGTACAACATTTTTATTTTTAAGAGTCATTCCTTCTGGAAGGAAAACAGGTAATTTTATATGTGGAAGTGAAAGTTCAAAAGTTTTTAGAAGACCATAAATTCCAAGAGTATGGTCTAAATGAGAGTGGGAAAGGAAAATTGCTTTTATGCTTCCATAAGGAATTCCATAAGTCATCATTTGCCTTTGTGTTCCTTCTCCACAATCAAACAATAGCCATTCCTTTGCGTGAATTGCAATTGCAGGCATACCCCTTTCTTTTGAAGGTACTGCACCAGAAGTTCCAAGAAATACTATTTTCATAACTATATTTAATCTGAAAGATTATTATAGATTAATGAATTGTTGGGGGAGTAGGTGAACATTTGAACGGAACCCCGTTCAAAATTCTTCATCAGAGATGAAGATCCCTAAGGCGAGGGGGCATTTCCCCCCTTGCCTAGGTAAGGAAAATATTTGAGTTTATACTCTTTTGTGAATATAATGAAATCTGTTTTTTCTATTGCCTCATGGAATTTTGATTTTATATCCCCTTCTAATTTTTTGAATTCCTGATAGTTTTTTACCTCTATATCCAAACCTATATCCTCCCCTCCAAAAGCATCATATGCGTAGATAATATTGGGATGCTTGGAAACATAATCCATAATTTTATTATAAGCAGTGTAATCATCCAAATAGATATCAAGTTTATACCATTGATAGCCTATTTTTTCCAAATTAATTAGAGGTCTTGCTCCGAATATTATTTTTTTTTCCTTTAATTGTTTTATTCTGTAATGCACCTGCGCTGCAGTTAATTTTAATTTTTTTGCAACTGATACATAATCCATTCTTGCATTTTCTGAAAGAACCTTGAGTATTTTATTATCTATTTCATCTGTAAGAAGTTTAGGATTTGCATCGATGATAAATTTTTCATAAGAATATTCTTCTGAATTTTGTGAAAGATAATTTCTTTTATAGTGAAAAAATCTGTTGAAAAATCTGAATTTTGAATCCTGAAAATATTTTCTATATTTTTCCATTAACTTTCTCTGGGTTTCCCTTAGAGAGGAAATATCTTTTGCAAACCATCCAAGTGCAAGGTCATACTGACCTTCCATTCCATCCAGCCACCAAATTTCATCCTGAGAATTATAATAAGTTATTATCTCCTCTCGTAATTCCGGATTGTCGTGTCTGAATTTTAGATATAATGCACCTATCAAATAGCCTAGTTTGGAGTAATCTATATTGGTGATGTATTTTTTTATAATTCCTAATTCTTCTAATCTTTTTACCCTATAATAAATTACATCTCTTCCAGTTTTTAATTTTTTTCCTAGTGTTGAGAATGATTGAAATGCATCTAAATCCAATTGAAAAAGTATTCCCCAGTCTAGCTTATCCAGCTTAGGAACTAAGGGAGGGGGGAGGATTCTGGCGCTTGCCATCTTATCACTGGTATTCCTACATAATCATAAAACATTTATAAATAGTATTGTTTTGTTGAAATTTTAACTAATAAAT
>JAQTSF010000062.1 GCA_028711485.1 Candidatus Iainarchaeum sp. | reverse complement strand
GGTGCATTAGGTCACTTTATACGAGATTGGAAAACAGGGGAGGAAAAAGCAATGCAATTTGCAGGTTTTCTGGGTGCAACAATTGGAAGAGGAAATGCGCTTATAGGAACTTTTAGAATGACTCCTGTTAGAGTTGTTGAAGAAACCGAAGCTGGTGGAAGAAGTGATACTTATGAAATTCCAAACTGGTCAGTACAATTAACTTACCGTTCCTACCCAAAAGATGAACATGATTATGGGCTTTTAGTTAGTGCATTAGGTGGTCCAGTCTCATATGGTGGAAAGGTACAATATGAATCTCCTAGAGCAGGAGCAGAACAATTTGGTGTTGGTGCTTTAGGAGGAGGTTATTCATTTAATCCATCTATGCTTTATGGTCAAGCAGATGCAATGCAGAAAGAAATAAGCACTTATTTTGTAGATGTTTATGGTTGGCATAAAGAAAAAGCAGACAAATGGGGATATCTTCTTGCAGCAATGTGGCTCGGAGCCCAAGTGAATCCAGCTAATCCAACAATTGATAATCCTGAGACTGGTGAATTAAATCATTATGGAAGAGGACTAATGCTTGGTTGGTTAGGTAAATTTAGCATTGGAATGGGATATGAAAAACTTCCTGGTTGGGCAAATATCCAAAAAGAACTTGAACTAATGAATCAACAGCTTGCTGAAAGACCAGAACAAGCAGAGCAGATTATGCGAAATGCATCAACTAGAATTTCTCAAATTGCAGATCTTGAAAATCTTATGAGATTCACATTTGGTATTGGTTATGATGATAAAGTAGCGGTTAAAGCTTCTTTAGATACATATAGAAAATATGGTACTCTTAGTGCATTAGCCTACCTTACAGATTATTTATATGTACAAGTTCTCACAAGCGGATGGTATAGAGAACAAGTTGATCAGGAATTAATTGCATTCCATTCTTTTGCAAGTGTTGGATGGCATAGAGGTATAATGAAAGATGCGGCAATTGATAGACAAATTGCTGAAATTGATGTGAAGCTTGCAAAAGAAAAAGATCCAGTTAAAATTCAAAAATTAGAGGAAGAGAGAAGTGCGCTTTGGGAACGAAAAACTCATTATTTCACAGATATGAAATTCACAACAGGCCCAACTCTTGAGCTCGATTGGAACTCAAAAGATTTAGCTCTATCTGGTTGGGGTTTCCGATTCCTTACAAGAATTTTCCAAGATGAAAATCAGGATATGATAATAGGTGCAATGGGCACGACTCCTATCGAGCTTGAAAGAATGAACCTTAAACAATATCAGATTGTTTGGTCTCACCAAATGAAGAAAAGAGCTCTTAGTGGCGATAAGATCGATACCTATTATGTTCTAGTAAATTATTCTGAGAAAAAAATACAAGTTCTAACTAAAGAAGAGTATGATACTGAAACACAAGTTTATCTAAAAACAGGTTATGAACATACTGAACTTTTAAGAAAAGAAGGAACTGGAACTTCAATTTCATTCGGATTAAAAGTAGGTGCAGTAAAAACCGAGGAATGGAATCCGTCAGTTGTTGGAGCCTTTAAATATACTGAATTAATGCGTTCTTCGGATGTAAGTGCAGGAGTTTCTGGAGGGTATGGACCTTTTGGAGTACCTTCATCAAGCCCCAGAGGAATGGATATTTACGATCTCCATAGAATGCACAGTCCTTTCAATCCTAAAGGATATGAAGATGCATGGTGGCTCATGCTTACACTTGAGGCAACGTTCTAAACCATAGCCTTTTAGTTTCTTTCAAGGCCTTTTTGTTTCTAAGTATACCTAAGTTAAACAATCATGAACTTTGTTCATGATGCCCATTGACCGCAGGTCAATATGGAGGCCATGTTACCCCAAAACCAGTTTTTCTTCAAACTAATAGTCTTTTAGTTTCTAAATAAATTAGTTTAAAGGGTGCATATTTTGCAAAACCAATTATTCCCTAAACACTTTTCTCCAGAAGAAATATTCTTTTAATATTCCTAAATCAGCCTTTGAACTTATTTTTGAATTTTTTATATTTTTCTGCAAATAACAAGGCAAATCTTTTCCGTTTTTAATAAATTCTTTTAATGCATTCTCAAATTTCATTATTCTTCTGTCTTCTGTTGCAATCATTCTTCCGTTTTTAATAAATAAAACCGAATTTCTATGAACCTTTTTGAATGCCTCTACATGTTTTTCAAATATAATTTGCGGTCCCATAACAGGTATTTTATTAGGAAGTTCTTTTTCTAAACTTTCAAGAAGTATTACAACCTTATTTTTCCTACATCTTATATGATAATCAAGAATAGTAAAATCATTATCCTCTAAATATTTCACAATCCGTTTCCCTAATTTTCTCAGTTGTCCCCACAGAATATCATCCACTATTTCTGGTTTGTTAAATGAAAGTGAAAATAAATTTGCATGTCTTTTCAAATAAGATTTTACTCTTCTACTATCAAATTCCTTTCTTTCAAAAAATGTTTTTGATGGTTTTCTAATAAATTTTCTTGCGATTACTATAAATCTATAAATAACTTCATCAGAAACTATTGCGGAAACATCTCTGTTTTTATCCACAGGATCTACAACAGTTATATTTTGTGTTCTAAATCTCTCAACAATTTCTTTATCACTCTGATAATACTTTTCTATATCTATTGCAATTGGAAAACTCCAATTACAAGCACTTTTAAGAAGAGAAATAAAATCCCCATATTTTATTATCAGCAATTCGCATAAATAACCTGAAAATCCTTGCACTCTAATTTCTGCGCCATACAAATCATGGACTTTAAGAAATTGCTTAAGTAGTCTTACCTCATCTTTCTGCCAGTCTTTTATTTTTCCTTTTATATATCCCGTATGTAATATCGATCTATCAACAGCACTCGCCCTTTCCTCTATAAAAGTTATATCATACGCAGGAACAATATCTACTTTTCTATCAAATCCATACAATCTTACATAGGGATGTTCTGCATATTTTACCTCATTTTTATTTTTTGGAAATGCTTTTTTTACTGCAGTTTTAACTATTTCAGGTAGTTTTTCTTTTTTCACATTTTTAGGAACAAGAATAAATATATCCAAATCAGCTGAATTTTTAAGAAAAGTTCCTTTTGCAACAGAACCGGTTATTCTTGCAGAATAATTCTTAGGAAGAGCTTTTTCAAGGGTTTCTTTTATTTTTTCGGCAAGAGTTATTTCGTGCTCCTCCTCTTTTTTGGAAGGTTTTACTTTTTTCAGCACTTCTTTTATAACCGGTTGCGCTTCCATATGCTAAACTCTACAGTGCAAAATTTAAAATAGTTCTCATTAGGGTAAAATATCCTCTTTTAAATATTTTCATTTAACTGATAGTTATGAGAAAAATCATCCTGCTCGTAGCATTTTTTTTATTGTTTTCCGGTTGCATAACCGAAGGAGAAAAATCATTGCCGAAAATGGAAAGTGTTTATTTAGAAGAATCCTTTGATTTCAATGAAGACGGAATAACAGATTTTTACCATTATATTTTTTCAGAAAAAACATATGGAGATTATAAAATTCAAAGAGAAATTTATATTTTCCCTTCTAATGAACTGGAATCAATAAGTTTCAAAGACCCAAGCGATGCGGATATGGTGGATTCTCTAAATATCTATCAAAGTTTTTCAGAAGAATTAAAATCTAATTTTGATGCGTGTTCAAAAGTAGTTGGAACCTTGAATTTAAAATGTACTCAAATAGAAAACTGTGCATTAAAATGTGCATCTTCCTCTTCAAAATGTAAGTTACTAGTTGAAAAATATCCAGAATTTATGGGATATTTAGTTTACTCACTTGAAAAATCAACAACCGATAGAAAAGACTTAATCAATTCTTTAAATAATAATCTTTGGGAATATAGTTCTCTTTCGGCATTGGAAAAAAGAAAAGTATTTGAAAATCTAAATTCATTGTATGAGCTTTCAGTATCTACTTTAAATAATCCAATATACTCAAATTCTGAAATTTCATTATGCTACTCTTCGCAATCTTATGATAGTTATAATTCGCTTCTTTCTTCATTAGGGGAAATTTCTCTTAAAACTTCAAAATATACCTATCTTGTAATGCTCAAAGTGGAATCAACTTCAGATTATACCGGAACAAATTACACAGATCTTTTTGTAACAGATTCTATCCCTGTTAATTTTGATGTGAATTCAATTACTCTTATACAAAACGGTGTGATGCAAGGAAAGAAAGTTCTTTGGGATCCAATACGTTCAGATAATAAACAGGAAATACTTTTCTATACTTTTGAATCAACCGAGCTTTCAGATTCATCATTATGGCAAACTCCGGAATACCAGACAAGATCTATAGATCTCCTTCCTTTATTACCTACACTTATGCTTTTCTCAGTACTTTTACCAATAACAGGGTATTACATTTCAGTTTCCCTTTCGATTGTTTTTCCAGTAATTTTATTTATCATAATTATAAATCTCTTTTTACTTTTATATAGTATTATTATTGCAAGAATACAAAACAAATCATTTTATAGAGCAATTAAAAATTTTGCAGGAGTTCCAAATTCAGGATGGAAAAAGGATTTTATCTTTGGATC
>JAQTSF010000061.1 GCA_028711485.1 Candidatus Iainarchaeum sp. | reverse complement strand
TAAATATACTTCTGCTGTTGAAGCAGCATTAGGCGGAAGACTGCTATATGTTGTAGTGGATTCAACAGATACAGCAACAAAAGCAATTAGTGTTCTTAAAAAACTCAAAGCAGGAAGAGCAACATTTATTCCTTTAGACAGAATAACTGTTAAAAAACTTGATAAGAAAAATAATTTACTACTAAATTATATAACCTATTCAGATGAAGTTTCAAAAGCAGTTGAATTTTCTTTTTCAGATACCGTTCTTGTTGACAATATTGATTCTGCCAGGAAAAATGAAAATTTAAGAGTGGTAACATTAGATGGAGAGCTTTTTGATAAAACAGGAACAATAACCGGAGGAAAAACAGCAGGCAGTCTTTTAATCTCTTCTCAGATAAAGAAACTTGAAGAAGAAGCAGAAAACATGAAGGATTCGAAAAATTCCTTAATGTCCAGATTAGAGCATATTAGGGAGGAGGGAAACAACAAGAGAAAAGAAAAAGCTGAAACTGAGGTTAAACTTCGTTCTATTGAAATAGAAAGAAAAGCTTTCAAAGAAAATGAAGACCGATTGAAGAGAATTAAGCTTAGTAAAGAAAGCGTGTCTGCAGAAATAAAAAAATCTGATGAACTTGTTTCCTTAAATTTGAAAAAGAAGCAGGAATTCTTAAATAATTATAAATTGTTGGAAAATAAAATTACTGAATTAGAACAAAAATATTCTGAAGAAGATAAAAAAGTAAAAGAAAAATATGAACAAATGAGTAAACGAAGAAGTGATATTGCTTCTAAAATTTCATCTTTGAAGGCAACAATATCAGGAAAAGAAAAAGAGCTTGAAATACGAAAAACCGAAACAAGGAAATTGGAAATTGATCTCAAAACTTCAAATGATGAAAAAACTCAAATTTTATCAGATATTACGAAAATAAAAAGAGAAATACCCGCATTATCCCAGGATTTGGAAAAAAGGGAAGATAAAGTTAGAAAATCCAGTAGAGAAATGGAAAATATAATGAAAATTCTAGAAGATTTTGAAAATAGAATAAAATCTTTAGGAGAAGAGAGAGGAAAAATTAAATTAATTTTGGACAAAATTTATAAAGAAAAACATGATCGGGAAATTCAGGAAGCAACCCTCAAAACTCGCCTTATTGATTTGAAATCTGAATATGAGGAGTATGTGAATGTCCAAACAGTTTCATTAGGAAAAGAGGATCTTATAAAAAATATAACCGAATCCGAAACAGTTCTTAACTCAATAGAATCAGTAAATATTGCATCAATAGAATTATATGAGACAAAAAAACAGGAAGTTGAGGAATTGGATTCAAAAATTGAACTTTTGAAAAACGAAAGAAAAGCCGTTCTTTCAATGGTTAAAGAAATAGAAAGAAAGAAAAGAGAAATATTTTTCGAAACTTTTAATGCAATTGATTCAAATTTCAGAAAGATGCTTGAAACTATTCCTCTTGGTGAAGGTTATCTTTATCTTGATAATCCTGAAGATCCTTTTGAAAGCAATCTTCTAATAAAGATAAAGAAACACGGAAGAGAGTCATCAATAGATTCATTATCAGGAGGAGAAAGTTCCCTTCTTGCTCTGGCATTTATATTCTCAATTCAGTTTTTCAAACCATCGCCTTTTTATGTTCTTGATGAAGCAGATGCGGCTTTGGATAAGCAAAACAGCAAGCATTTCTCAGATCTTATCAAACAGATATCCAAGGACAGCCAATTTATAGCAGTTTCACATAACGATACTGTAATTGAAGGTGCAAATGCAGTATTGGGTGTAACTAGAATAGCAGGAGTATCAAAAATAGTAGGAGTAAAATTTGATTCTAAAGCTGCGTAATTCATTCAGTTACTATTTCAAGTTCATTTACTTCTAATATATTATTCCCAGTACACATTACATTAGCATTCATTTCAACAGTTTCATTTATTTGCAATTGTTTGTCATATACAAAAGCCTGGTTTTTCAATTCATCACTGACATAATACTCCTCTGCAAAATAAATTTCTGAATAGTATAAATTATAATTCTTTGAAGAAAATTCCCCGTATATACTATCATTGGATTTTATAATCAATAATGAATCTGGGAAAATAGTATTTTCACCAAAATCGTATTTTACCTTTTCTTTATCGCTGAATTCAGGGTGTACAATAGCATAATCCGCAGTTATATACTCCACATAATCAAATTTTTTTATTATCTGTTCCGAAACACCTAAAGGTGAACTAAATACAATCTGATCTTGTTTTTCAAATAAAATATTTTCTTCTCCATAATTCTCGCTTAGATTTACAAGATTAATGGAATTTCTTTTTTCCCACGGTACTGTATACTCAGTTACATATTCGTAATCTATTACTTTGGAGTTTACTATAATTTCTTTATTTTCAGTGTAGATTTCCACTGGACCATCCTGGAATGCCTGTTCTCCTAAGATATAAACCTGAGATACGACCTGTATTTCACTTCCTTCTGGAAAAATAGGAACTATTCCTTCTATTTTTATTTTTCGGGTATAAAAATAAGCGGATGAGTAATTGCTTTTTGAATCAAGTTCTATATCTGGTTGAAGTATTATTCTAGCGTTGGCATATGTTTCAATTCCTTCATTTAAAAGAAGAGAATATATTTCACCAACATATTCTTTTTTCTTTAATGTTATTTTATATACTCCCTGCTCCTGAGTTATTTCATTAATCATTCCATTAGATTTCAACCATTCCATTTTTTCATAATCCAAATTATCCGTATAAAGATATCTCTCATAATAATCTATAGATGCACTTAACACAGTTATTATCGAATAATACTCATTTTCAGTATTTTTTGGTGGATTTAAAAAATCAAGCATACTGGCATACTGGAGTACAAAAATTGCAATTACAGCTAAGGCAGCTATTTTCAAAACATCTTTTTTTTTCATATTAAACCCTTATCTTAATTTTTAGAATATATTTTTAAATGAAAAGGTTGCAAATGTATGTTTATCTATAGCAAACCACGAAAGTAATGCAACTAGCGAACCGCGTTTTGCAGGGGGTGGTTTGCTAACAGCAAACTGCAAAACAAATGCAGTTTGCTATATATTCAAAGGTGTTTTAATGCTTAAAAATGGAGATTTTATACTTATCGAATACACAGGATATGACAAAAATGGGTTGGTTTTTGACTCAACTCACGGAGAGGTATCCAAGGAATTAAGAAAAAGAGAAGGACCACTTTTAGTTGTGTTTGGAAGAGGACAGCTTATACAAGGTCTTGAGGAATCCATAAAAAATGCACAAATAAACAAAGAATTTGAGGTTTCGGTCCCTCCAGAAAAAGGTTTTGGTTTAAGAAAAAAGGATCTTTTTCACATTATAAAAGAAGAAGATATGAAAAAGCATAATGTGCTTCCAAAACCCGGACTTAATATTCACCTAGATATTGATGGGAGAACTGTTTTAGGAGTAATAAAAAGTGTTACAAGCGGGCGTGTTTTAGTTGATTTTAACCATCCTCTTGCGGGTCAAACGCTGAGATATAAAATAAATATTGTAGAAAAAATTACTGATCCTGAAAAGAAAGCGGAATATGTATTAAAAGAATTAGGAGTTAAATCAGATAATACCTCTCTAAATTCAGGAAAATTAAAATTAAAAATTAGTAATGAGAAAAATGCCAAAGATTTTGGAAAAATTAAGAAGATAGTTGAAGGTTCGATAAAATCAAGCATACCTGAAATAAAAGAAGTATCTTTCGAGTGATTTTATAATGTGTATTCTATGCGAAAAAACAAAAGAAATTTCTGAATACAAGACTCTTATTTCCAAATCTATAATCCGAGATCAAGAAATATTAAGGAATACTGAGATTTTATCCCAGGAAAAAATGCCAATACTTCAGGAATTATGTTATTCTTCTGTTAAATGGCCTGTAAAATTATATTATCCAATGTTTGAAGCCAGAAATGCTTTTGCTGTTCCAAACAATTATTTTCAATCGCTTTTTATAAATGGGGGAAAAATGGGAGTATATTTCTCTCATGGTTCCACGCGTTCTGTATTTTTTTCAGGAGAAAGATTAATATTATTATCAAAAACAATCAATCATCATGAAGGCATGGATTATTTTACTTCTTTTACACTTGCCCATTTTAATAAAAATGAATACGTATATGGTTATGAAGATGGAATTTTTTATATACGAGCAAAAATAAAAAAAACATTTTTCAACCTAATAAACAAAAAAATAGAAAATAAAGAAATTTCATTCAATTTTTTACATTATTCTCTTAAGAACAGAATACTTTCAAAAGATCAGGCATTAACTTCTACACATATGAAAAATATATATGATAATTATTCTTCAATTACTGCAAAACTTTCTTCTTCTGATTTGGCAGGATATGTTATATCTGTTCCTCATTTTTCTCCTCATCCCTATCTCCTTCAGGTTCATGAACAATTAGGTTATGGAAGCAATAGGGAACTTCAAGAATTCGGGGTTAATAGGTATTTTGAGTCTCATTTGAGCGGTTTAAATCTCTCAAGGAATGAATAGCCAATTAAAGTATATACTAATTTTGCAGCAAGAAAATCACTTATTTTATTATTTTTTAATGGTGATAATTCAACAAC
>JAQTSF010000060.1 GCA_028711485.1 Candidatus Iainarchaeum sp. | reverse complement strand
CAGGATGGTATTTGAAGGTTCGCTTCAAATTGACCGTCGGTGCTCAATGTCTTAAAATTTGATAGGCGTATATAATGAATCAAAGCATTTAAAAAGGTATCTTGACTTTCCTCGAAAAAATAAATAATTTATAACAATTCTTTTCCGCTCTCAAACTTCCTTATTTTTACTTTTTTATTAATTTCTAGTATAATAATTGTTTCTGGAGCTTTTCCTGCAATTCCACCCCAAACTCCTGTAGCTGTTCCTGGATTTAACAATAAGATTCCGTTTAATTTTTCTATTTTTAGTTTATGTGTATGGCCATGAACTAAAATATCAACATTCATCTCTTCTGCAATAGCAGTTAATTGTTCAATGTTTCCTCTTGGATGAATCTGAGTTCCGTGAATTAAACCAATTTTTAATCCTTCGATTTCAACAATTTCTTTTTCAGGTAAAGAAAGAAAATCCATATTTCCTTGTACGGCTTTTACTACTGCATATTTTTTCAATTCATTAACAGCCGAAGTATAAACGAGATCTCCAGTGCATAAGATTAAATCAAATTTTTCTTTTTTTAGTAATTCAATTATCCAATCCGGAATTTTCTCTGCTCTTTCTGGAATATGTAAATCGCCGATTAATAATAGTTTTTTCATATAAAGGATATGGAAACTGCGCAGGTTTAAAAACATTATGCACCAAGATTAAAAGCTATTCTATAGTACTAAAGCTATTAGAGAATAATTTGTGCATGGTGAATCAATGGGTAAGAGACCAAGAAAATGGAAGAAAAAAGGCCACATGAGATGGAAGTGGATAAAGAAAAAGAGAAAAAGAATGAAGAGAAAAGCATTGAGAAGAAAGGGTGAGTTGTAGACGTAATTAAACAACTTATTTACTCTGCAAAATATTAACCCGTTATAACTGCTTTATAGCAGGAGGGAATTTTATGGATAAGAAAAAAATAAAAGAAGCGCTTGAAAAAGCGTTTGAGGATAAAGGAAAAAGGAAATTTACTCAAAGTGTTGAACTGATAATAAATTTTAAAGGAGTAAATTTTTCAAAAGCTGAAAACAGAATGAATCTGGATATTTTTCTTCCTAAAGGAAAGGGGGGAAAAGAACCAAAAGTCGCTATTTTTGCTGATAAAAATACTGGGGCCGTATATAATAAATATGGGGTAGATTTAATAATAAAACCTGAAGAGATAGCATCTTATTCTGAAACAGCTAAAATGAAGGAACTTGTTAATTACAACATGTTTGCTCAGCCAAATTTAATGGCATTAGTAGCTAAAAATTTAGGTCAACATTTAGGTAGAATTGGAAAAATGCCAAAACCACTTGTAGGAAATCCTGAAGAAATTGTAAAAAAAGCAAGGTCTTCGGTTAGATTGGTTTCAAAAGGTAAATATCTTCCTGTAATGCAGGCATTTATTGGAACGGAAAAAATGAGCGTGGATGATTTAGCGGATAATGCAGAGTCAATATACGATTCCATAAAGAAAAAAATCGCAGACCATAATTTCAGTTCAAGCTATGTAAAGCTTACGATGGGAAAAGCAGTGAAGATATAAGGTGATGGATATGAAAGGTCATAAAGCAAATGAAAAAAAAGCAAATATTCAAAAAAAGATTAAAAAAGTACAAGAAGTAGATGAAGAAATTAAAAAATATAGCAGTATGGTTCTTGTAGAATTAAAGAATCTTCCTGATGTATTATTTCAAACTTCAAGAAAGAGAATAAGAGAAGATGGAGGAAAGGTTGTTGTTGCACAAAAAGCAATCTTCCAGAGAGTTTTTGAAAAGAATCCTAAATTGAAAAAATTCCTAGAAATGATCCGGGAACCAGTTGCACTTGTACTTTCGAATGATTCTCCTACAAAATTAAATAGTTTCTTTAAAAATAACAAGAAAAAAATGGCTGCAAAAGCAGGACAAATCGCTCCTTATGAGATAGTTGTTCCAGCAGGAGATACTGATTTGCCTCCAGGTCCAGCACTTTCAGAACTTAAAGCAGCAGGAGTTGCAGTTCAAATAAAAGCTGGTAAAATTGCAGTAAATAAAGATTCAGTTATTGCAAAGGAAGGGGAAGAAATTACAATGAAAAAATCGAAAGCCCTTCAAATGCTTGGAATAATGCCGTTTGAAAAATATATGAATATACTAGTTGCATATGACGGAGAATTTGTATATGAATCCGCTCTTCTAAGCATTGATGAAAATTATGCGAAAAACGGAATTTCATTTGCATTAAACCAAGGAATGAATGTATCATTGAATTCAAATTACCCAACAAGCATAACGGCAGAAACATTAATTACAAATGCATTTATGCAAGGAAAAAATCTTGCATTAAACGGAATGTTATATTCAGAAGGATCTGTGGAACAGCTTCTCACTCTTGCATTTAGACAAGGTGTAGTTCTTTCAGATAAAACTGAGAATAAATAAGGTGAAATAAATGACAAAAGTAGATCCATATTTGCATGCAGCACTTGTGTTGCATGGAGCAGGAAAACCAATAGACAAGAACGGACTTGTTGCAGTTCTTAAAGCAGCAGGAGCAGAAGCTGATGAAGCAAAAGCAAAAGTTTTGAGTGAAGCACTTTCAGGAGTAAACATGGAAGATATGCTCAAAAATGCAACCACAGTAGTTGCAGCAGCACCTGCATCAGCACCTGCATCCGGAGCAGCTAAAAAAGAAGAAAAGAAAGAAGAGGAAAGCGAAGAGAAAAAAGAAGAAGCAGCTGCTGAAGGTTTAGCTAATCTATTTGGTTAAAAAAATTAAAAATAAATTTTTTTATTTTTTTCTTTTTATATTCACTGAACTTCTTCTTTGGTATAAGTAAAGTCCTAATCCTAGTAATAAAAGAACTAATAATAGAATAGAACTTCCTTGTGAAAGTATTGAATCTAGTAGATCATCTTCTGGTTCAGGTTGTGGTTCTTCTAAGATTGTTAGTATTTTAGATGCTACTATCTGTCCTTTATCATCAGTTAGTAGCATTACATATGTCCCTGGAGAAAGATTTTCCTTATCAACTTTATTGCCATCTTTATCTATAATTATTATATTTTCATCATCCGGGATTTCTTCTTCATCTAAAGAATCACAGGATATGGAAACATACTCAGTATATTCTTCAAATCCTTCTTTTGTGAATGTTAAGAAATAATCTCCATCATCAGTAAATGGAATTGAAAATAAAGTTGGATATTCGATAGTATAATCCGCTATAGTATATTTTTTACCGTAATAATTTGATATAGTTTTAAATCCGGAAAAAGTAGATTCTTGTTGATAGGTACTTTGATCCATATGAGCTATGGATAAAAGATCTCTTCCTTCATAATAACCTAATTCACCTGCATCTATTATGTATGGAAATGGAACTGATTCTCCATTTTCATCAGTCATTTTAAAGTTTAATAAATTGGAATCACAGTCTACTATTACATCAGTTATGTTAAATTGATTTGTACAGCTGAATGAAGTTGTAGAAGTACCAGGAATAAAACCATCTTTTTCTATTGATACTGTGTAAGATGCATCCTCTTCAAATATAAATGGAATTTGTTCTAAGCAGGCATAAGGATCATATTTTACTAAAGCAGGACCTGTATACATTTCTTGAGGAGTGTAGATAGTTAGATCACTTAAATTTATAGAATAGGGAGAATGAATACATTCTCCATTTTGATCTGTTATTGATAATACTGCTACATTTTCTTCTAATCCTAATTCATTATTATCTGCACAGTAATAGTCATAATTGAATATAAATTCATTTACACATGTAGAGGTATCTATATTAACAACTTTTGAACTTTCTGAATAATTGAAAGTAATTTCATAATTTTTGTATTCATCAAAAGTGTACCAATAAATTGGACAGATTGCAATACACTGTTGTCCTGCACATATATCATAGAAATCTAAACCTTGATAGAAAGCATCATTAGAAGCAAAAGTGCATTTTCCTTGTGAATCTAATACCTCAAATTTTATTAGACTATTATCACAGTCTAGTTCATATGTTACTGTAAATTCTTCCTGATTACAAACAGAAGTATCTACATTTACTGTTTTTGATTTTGTTTCAGAATTAAAAATAATTGAATATGTTTTATATTCATCAAAAGTATATGCTGAGACGTAACAATCTGCTAGACATCCACCATCAGGACATATGTCATAATAAGTTAATCCTTGTTCTAATGCATTATTTGTAATTGTAGGACATACATGTTGTATACTGGGTACATCAAAATAAATGATGTTTTCCTCACAGTTTAGATTATAATTTACTGTAAAATCTGCTTCACAACTATAAGTGAAGTAGATATAATCACTTTCTTCATAACCTGTTTTCACTGCTTTTGCTCTGTAAGTGTTTCCTTCTAATGGATGGAAATTTAATGTTGGATTTTCAGAATCATAAAATCCATGAAATACGTAAGTACCACTTATTAATTTCTCTATTCTTACTTTTGAATTTGAGACAGGATTTCCTTCGTCATCATTAATTGAAAGTATAATTGCCTGCTGATTACAGTTTTGTTCTGAAGATATTGATAGAGAGGGTGTTGTAGTAACAGGTGGATCACCATCATCACCATCAGTTTTATAATCACCAAATAAACCAAATACACTTAGGGA
>JAQTSF010000059.1 GCA_028711485.1 Candidatus Iainarchaeum sp. | reverse complement strand
AAACAGGAAATTTCTGTTGTTGACTATGATCAGGAAACCATGAAGCAAGTATCCTCAATAATAATACGTGAAAAGAGAAAACCTGTGGTAATAATAATCAATAAAGAAGGATTTGTACTTTGTATTTCCAATATAAAAGAAAAAGGCGCGAATGAAATTCTTCACGAACTTATAAGAAAATATGGCGGAAGCGGTGGGGGAAATAGAAATTTTGCGTTCGGAAAATTAGCGAAATTACCTGGAAAAAAATAACGATGGTTTTTTTAGGAATTCGAATTTCGAAGGATTCTCATAAAATTCCTTAAGAATATCAGAACATACAAATCCATATCTTGAATTGAATTTTTTCGCACCCATGTTCTCCAAATTTTTTATTATATAATTCGTGTTCTGTTTCGGTCCATCCAATGTATAATAGATAGCAGGACCTTTGAGAGTTTTAAATTCTTCATAAGAAGATTCAAAATCATCATAAACTAAATTTGCAAGAAATAATGGTTTTTCCCTGCTGGTATTAATTGAAACATGGCCATAACCTGGGGGAATAATCAATGTTTCACCCTCGTTCATACTAATTATTATTACATTATGGCTGTTGTCTTTGTTCTCTTTTTGAAGTATAAATTTTGCCTCACCAAAGAGTACTTGATATACTTCAGGATAAGCATCTTCCTTTTCAGAGTTTGGATGATAATGTCCATATGTTCTTGCGAATTCCTTTCCTATAATTCTCGATGCGATAACAGTTATATCATATCTCAAATCTCTTTTTTTGAGTACATTTCTATACATCAGATAAATAGGTTTATCCTCGTTTGAGAAAACAGGAGATAGTAAAACTTCATTTAATTCTGAAAGCATTCTTGCAGAATATTTTTGAATTTCTCCGTTAACTACTAATCCATCATCTGTAAATTCTATTTTCATTGGAGAATTGTAAAAAATCATCATATGTCACCATACTCTTTCATCCGGTCAAATCCTTTTCTCCTCTCTATTGGTTTAAAAACTGCAAATTTCTGTTTTTTTGTTTTTTCCAAAAGTGCACGCAATAAAATCATGAACTCTGATTTTTTTACATTATGTGTTTCAAGGCCTTTTTCGAAATGTTCTATAGATTTTACCAACCCTCTAAAAAAACTGGCTTTTTTAACTACTACCGGGTCATCACCTTTCAAATATTCATAAAGAAGTTCTTTAGTTACTCTAAGTTGTTTTTGCAATCTTTTTGATTCTTCAGTTTCCTTTGAGAATTCCATTGAGTATATCTTTATCATTTTTGCAATTTCTTCCCAACTGGAATCATTAACATATTTTTCAAAACTTTTCAATACGTCGCCCATCGTTATATATTCCATAGGTAATATTAAAAACATAGTCGTTTTTTAGTTTTTATCCTTGGACTAAATTTCTTAAAGAATTAGCAAATTCCCCAGCAGGTATCGCTGGAATATCTTTATTTAATGGCTGTTCTCTTTCACTCAAAAATCTTTCCCCTTCAATTTGTAAATTTTTTCCAAAATTCTCAAAACCAGGAGCTAGAGCAGATACTACTCTTACCTCAGCTATCCTTTGAGGTATAACTACTTGTGGTTCTGGTTTTTGCAAAGATTCTTTAACTATAAGAGGTTTATGTGCCATTTTATCACTTTACACATTTTACTATTTAGTACCAATCCTTATTTAAATCTATAGGATTAGATGACTATGAAGGCTTAAATAGCTTTTCTTGGTAGAACTATTATGGATTTAGCAAAGGAAATTCGTTCCCTTATAGATAGAAAAGAATATTTAGCTGCGGGGAAACTTGCAGATCAAGAACTTTCAAAAAACAACAAAAACCACTATTTTTGGTATTTGCGCGGAATTATCTCACTTAAAAGAAAAAATTATCCGTACAGTTTAGAATGCTTTGAGAATGCAATACAACTTAAAAAAGAATATGAATACTTTTTGGCAAAAGGTATCACTTATTTCGAAATGTTTGAATTCGAAGAGGCAATACTTGAATTTGAAAATGCGCTTTCCTTGAAAAAAGATGCTGAGGTTTACTTTTATCTTTCACTCTGCCATATGTTTATCGGAACCGCAGAATCAAAAGAATATATGGAAACAGCTTATTTAAAAAATAAGAAAAAAACAAAAGAGTTGATTAGATTATTTTACAATGATGTTTTAAGAAAAAGTTGGGAACTTGATGATAAACAAAAAAAAGAATTAAGAAATTTAATTGAATCATTAAGTTAGCTCTCTTCTTCATCCCATTCTTCATCTTCCCAATCTTCTTCATCTTCTGCATCATCTTCATCTTCATCAAATTCATCTTCGTCGCCAATAAATCTATTCATGTTCTCCCTCCGTGATGAAATAATTGGAAAAATAAATTTGGTTATAAATCATCAAATATTTTTCCAATATTTGCGCATATAAGGAATAGAAAGAATTAAAATACTATTCCCTCACTTTTACCTTTTACTTCTTTGGGCACATAGCTCAACGGTAGAGCGTTCGCCTTGCAGAAGCTTTTGTTTTTCAAATAGCTTTGAGAACGCGAGAGGCTGGGGGTTCAATCCGACTTTTTGACTCATATATTTCATATGGCAAAAAGCACGGTTCCAAAAAGCCATGCGATAATACTACGTATTGCTGGTTTTGGGTGGCATAGTCTTTTAACCTTAAAAAACATTGGAAACTAAAAGGCTATGATTGAATAAATCCCTCTGTGTCCATAAATAAATGGTTATATGAGAATTAAATTTCTCTTTATCCATTTTTTCTTTTTCTTCATTGCTTTTTAAATATTTCATAACAATCTTTTCTGATGAGTAAAAAAAGGGCAGTCATTCAATTATTTTTTGCACTTCTTATAACTGCAGTAATTCTTATCTATGGAGAGGAAATAAAAGAATACGCTTCGTTTGGTTATATTGGAATTTTTATAGTGTCCTTGCTTTCTTCTGCTACAATACTCATACCCGCACCAGGATGGCTTGCAGTCCTGGAATTAGGCAGGTTTCTTGATCCTGTGCTTCTTGCTCTATTTGCAGGTTCTGGAGCAGCTATAGGAGAGCTTACGGGCTATTTTGCAGGTTCAGGTTTAGTTGGAATGATGGAGAACAATAAACATCTTTTTGATAAACACAAAGAAATTATTCAGAAACACGGATTTTTTGCAATTTTATTTTTGGCATTTATACCCAATCCTTTTTTTGATTTGGCAGGAGTATCTGCAGGGGTGCTTAAAATGGATCTCAAAATTTTTCTATCAGCATGTTTTTTAGGAAAAATTCTAAAATTCTTATTACTTGCTTATTTAGGTGCATTTTCCTTAGCTCTATTATAAATATTTATAAACCCCTATATCCACAATAGTACACATATATGAAATTATATTAGTTAAATTCAGGTGAATTATATGAGAAATAAAAATCCATCCAGAAGATCTTATACTTTTGGAAAAAAACCTTATACCGAAAGCAGAGTTGGTTTTTTTGAAATATCCCCCATTGCTGAAAGAATACGTGGGATGCAAAGAGTATCTCCAAACCAATCAACTTCTTATCTCTTATATGGAAATGATCTTTTTGCAGATATACTACGTCACGAAGGAGTAAGACTCTCTAAACTTTCAGGAAAAGGAATTGGTGAAATTTTATTGGTTTGTGCAGATGCTCGTGCAGGAATGGTTTTAGATGCTCGTCTACAGATTCGTTCTTCATCAACAGTAGTTTTTAGTGCAGGCAATACTTTCTCAGAACAAGAACCTTCCTCAAATGCTACTTTTCAATCCTTACTTTTAAATGCCAGAAAAAAAACACCTGTTAAGGTTGTTGGACATTCACACTGCGGAGCAGTTCATCATGCAGATGGAAAAGGCAATCTAGGTCAGCCTCGTGATATTAGATTACTATTGGATACTGTAACTCCGTATAGTGTTGAAGAGAACGCAAATGTTCAGGCAAGAAGACTTATTGAAATGGCTACTTCTTTAGGAGCTAGAGTATCTATAAGCGCACATGTTTTCGATTGGGATAGTTCTACAAAGCCTATAGCTGTTGTTGATGAAACTACCTCTTTGATGAGTAGATCTTTTAGATATTCCATGAGAGGATATAGAGGAACTTTAAATACACAATATGCTCATGCTGTTATTGTTACAAGCGTTAATGATGATCCTCATATTCCGTTTACTCCAAGGGAACTTTTTGGAATAACACAACCAAACGATGTTTTTTGTGTAACTGCTAATGGATTAAATAATATAGCTCCGGGTTTTGATTCTATATCAAAAGGATCAATTTTGTATACTCTTATGAACAATCAAACTTCAAACATAGTTCTTGTTCATTCAGATCAAGCAGTTCTCAATGCCTGGAAACAAGAGCTTCATACTTGGCTCACAAACCTAACTTCAAGTACTGATCCAAGAGAACAGGAAATAGGCAGTAAATACTCTAAAGGAGAAATTGCAATAACTCCTATGGCTTTTGAATTTTCCACAGGAAGAGCATTTCCTATCGAATAGTATTCTTTTTTGACTATATTATAAAAATGGTCGGAATCCACCCCCCTAATTTTCTTTTTAAATATTTTTAGTGAATTTATAATCAGATTAAATAAACTAGTTGATGCTTGTGAATAATTTAAAATTAAAAAAGATTCTAAATCAATATTTTTCTCTTTTTTCTACTTCCGAAATAGCAAATATTCATGGTTTAAGTCAAGAAGAAATCAAATCCATTTTACGAGATAATATAAATTATAATTTATATCTTCATATAGCACATTTAATAGGA
>JAQTSF010000058.1 GCA_028711485.1 Candidatus Iainarchaeum sp. | reverse complement strand
ATTTAATGATCTCTCAACTCTTGAATATTATGGGTATATTCTACTATATTTGTTCTTTTTCATGCTAGACCATTTAATTATTTTTGGATTGGCTGCATTTGCAATAAACAGTAATTACATCCAACCATATGCAAAATATTGTAAAATAATAGGGGCAGTGATATTAACCCTTTTGGGGATTATGCTTTTATTTGCTCCAGATCTCCTTTTCTAAATATTTCTAATTTCACCGAATTTCTTCGGTGGTTTTTGACAACCCCAAATGTTTAATAATTCTATTACTTCCATTTGTTCATGGAATTAGACATTATCCTATATTTTATACTATGTTTCACTTCTATATTAATTATAATTAATCCTATTTCAACAATCGCAGTTTACCTAACAATTTCCCAAAAAATGAGTGAACCTGCAAAAAAACAAATGCTTATTTCAGGTTCTAAACTTGCATGGGTGATATTAGTATTTTTTGCAGTTACTGGTTTTGCATTGTTTAATATTTTTGGATTGTCTCTCGGTTCATTTGAAATAGCAGGAGGAATACTTTTATTTTTAATAGGCATAAACATGCTCTTCTCAGGAAAAGAAGATAATGATCCAAAAGATATAGATCATTTTATAGAGGATGAATTTACTGTTGTCCCGCTTACCATACCTTTTATGTGTGGTCCAGGTTCAATTGCCACAACTATTGTTCTTGCAAGTCAGGCTTTGAACTTTTATTACTGGGTAGCACTAATATTTGCAATAACCTTAGCCTATCTAATAAATTACATTATCGTAAAAAATTCGGTATATCTCAAGTCTATTTTAAAGGAAAAAGGAATGCTTGTACTCACCAAAATTATGGGTTTAATCGTTTGTTCTATAGGTATAGAATTTGTTGTTAAGGGTATTACTCTAATACTTCCCATAATTCTTAGTTCTATCCAAGTAAATTGAACACATACCCCTTATTTTAAATTTGTTTAAATTCCCTTTTCAATCAAAAAGCAAACCATTAAAATTCCAAAGCTTAATTATTTCTATGATTTCCGAGTTAGATGTAATTTTTGCAATATTTCCCGGAGTTATTCTTTTTCTATACGGGATACAGCATTTTAGTGAGGAAATCCAGAAAGTTGCAGGAGAGAAATTCAGGAAAATTTTAGAAAAATTTACCAGGAATCCAATCAAGGGAACTATTTTTGGAGCAATAGTAACTGCAATAGTACAATCTAGTCATGCAACAACTCTAATTACATTAGGTCTTGTTAATGCAGGGATTATTTCATTCTATAATAGTATCGGTATCATTTTTGGTGCTAATATCGGAACTACTATTACAGCCCAATTAATAGCATTCAAACTAACTGGTTTTGCACCAGTAATTATGATTTTCGGATTCTTGTTGGGTTTGTTAGGCGGTAAAAAATACAAATTTTTAGGAAAACCAATATTTTACTTCGGTCTTGTTTTTTTCTCTTTAAATATGATTTCAGCAGTAGTCTTTCCACTTAAAGATGATCCAGAGATTCTTTCTTTATTCTCAACTCTATCCAATTTTTGGATTGCAATATTGGTAGGGTTTATACTTACCAACATATTCCAATCAAGTTCGGTTTCAGTTGGTCTAACCGTAGTTTTTGTTCAAGCAGGATTAGTTACACTTGATCAGGCAGTTCCTGTTCTCTTAGGAGCGAATCTAGGAACCACTACTACAATTTTAGTTGCTTCGCTTTCCATGGATTTATTCTCAAAAAGAGTTGCTGCAACACAATTTTTATTTAATTTTTTAGGTGTTTTAATATTCATTCCTCTTATTCCTAATTTAATATTTGCGGTGCAAGAGCTTGGTGGGACACCTTCCCAACAGATAGCAAACGCTCATCTTCTTTTCAATGTATGTTGTGCAATTATCTTTCTTATATTCATAAATCAATTCAAAAAATTGGTCGAATGTATAGTTCAGGGAAAAGAACAAGAAATATTATTCAAAGCGAAATATCTTAATGATGTACTTCCAGAAAAAAATTCAGCAGCCGTAGATCTTATAAATAAGGAAATGCTTTATTATATAAGTATATGCGAAAAACAGCTTGATGAAATAATGGATAATTTATCAAAAGGAAAAATGGATATTGTAAGAATTTCAAAATTAGAAATGCTTACAGATGTGCTTGATGACAAAATCTCAGATTCATTACTATTGCTTTCAAAAAGAAATATTTCTGAAGAAGAAGCAAAACATTCTATTTTATTAATTCGGGTTTCAAATCTTCTGGAACAGTTTGGGGACTTAGGAGAGGATTTAGCATATACCTTTAAAGATGCACAAGAAAAAGGAATAGAATTTTCTGCGGATGCTCTCGAAGGGCTATTCGAAACATATTCCATTGTAAAACAAAACATAAATATATTGAAAAAACCCCCCTTCTCCCTAACAAAAAAAGATTCAGACGATATGAGGGAAAATGATAATAAACTAAGAACCAGTATATATAAGCATTATAAAACTCATATAATGCGCCTTTCCTCTAAAAAAGCCCCATCAGGAAGCATCTTCATCGAATGCATCTCTAAAATTGAGGCAATGGGAGGAAAAATAAGGGCAATAAGAAAACTTCTTGAAAAAAATTAATCCTGGTTTTTGTAAACTTTACTTTTTATAAATTTTACAATCTCAAATATTATCAGTATAGAACTTGAGGCTACAATAATTATTATCCAATCTTCAGCATTAAGAGGAATTGTTTTCATAGCTTCCCCTAAGAAAGGTATATATATTATACTCAGTTGGAGAAGTACAGATAAAATTATTGCACCTATAAAATACTTATTAGAGAATAAATCCTTATTAAATACACTTTTGTCTGATCTAGTATTTATTGCACTAAATAATTGGAAAAATGCCAATGTTGTAAATGCTACGGTTCTTGCATGATCTAGTCCACCTCGTTCTAATTCAAAAATAAACACTAAAAATGTTCCAATAGCAATTATTACTGCAGAAGAAATTACAAAAATACCAACATTCTTTGTTATTATTCCTTCTTTAGGATTTCTAGGTTTTCTTTTCATTAAATCTTTTTCTTTTGGATCCATTGCCAATGTAACATCACAAACCCCATCCGTAACTAAATTAACCCATAATATATGTATTGGTAATAACGCCAAGGGGAGTGTTTCCGGGAAATACAATCCAGAAAGTAATATCATAAAGAGAAATATCACTTCTCCCAAATTAGTTGCAAAAAGAAATCTAACTATTTTTCTAAGATTTACAAATACGCTTCTTCCCTCTTCAACTGCTGAAACAATAGTCTTAAAATTATCATCAGAAAGTATCATATCGCCAGATTCTCTAGTGACTTCTGTTCCACTCAAACCCATTGCAATTCCAACATCAGCTTTTTTTATTGCAAGAGCATCATTAACCCCATCACCAGTCATAGCTACAACATGTCCTTTTCTTTTTAATGCATCAACAATAATCATCTTATGTTCAGTGGAAACTCTTGCATATATAGGAGTTTCATCTATTACTTTATCCAGTTCTGCTTTACTCATTTTTTCTAATTCTTCCCCTAAAATAACTCTAGTACTGTCTTCAGCAAGTCCGATTTGTTTGCCAATCGATAAAGCTGTTAATTTATGATCCCCAGTTATCATAAAAATTTTTATACCTGCATCCTTGCAATCCTGAACTGCTTTTTTAACTTCCTCTCTTGGAGGATCCATCATTCCCATAATCCCGATAAAAGTCACTTCTTTTGGTTCTTTTCCTATTTCTTTTACCTCCTCAAAGGCAAATCCCAACACTCTAAGTCCATCCTCAGCCATTTTTTTACTTGCTTCAGTTATTTCTTTTCTAGTTTTTTCATCCATTTTTTTTATTTTTCCATTATGCGCTACTAATTTCGAGAGTGATAATATTTTTTCAGGAGCACCTTTAATATGTGCGATCTTAGAGTTTCCTGCAAGATTATAAGTTACCATATATTTTTTCTCGGAGTCAAACGGGATTTCAGAAATTCTTTTAAATGTGTTTTCAGCTTCTTCTTTGATTACTCCTGCTTTTTCTGCAACTGTAATTAGTGCCCCTTCAGTAGGATCTCCTACTACTCTGGTTTCATTGCTTTCTGGATCATTATCTATCTGGGAATTATTACACAAAACAGCAGTTCTCATTATATCTACTAAAGCCGGATAATCATTAGGGGAAATTTTTTTTCCATTATTATAAAATTCCCCTTCTTTTTCATATCCTTCCCCACTAACTTCAAACAACCTTCCAAAAAGATATATCCTCTTAACAGTCATTTCATTTTTTGTTATTGTTCCTGTTTTGTCCGTACATATGGCAGTTATTGATCCTAATGTTTCAACAGCAGGAAGTTTTCTGACTATTGCATTTTTTGTTGCCATAGTTTGGACTCCCAAGGCAAGTAAAATAGTAACAACTATCGGAAGTCCTTCAGGTATAAAAGATACTGCTTGTGCAATTGACAGCTTAAGTGTTTCTTCAAAAGTAAGATGTGTTATTGAAACGCCCACAACAATTACAAAAATTACCCCGACTATTGCCCACTTTCCTATGAATTTCATGAATTCTGATAATTTTTTTTGTATTGGCGCCGCTTCATCTACAGTTTCCTGAAGAACTCCAGCTATCCTTCCAATTTCTGTTCTCATTCCTGTTTCTACAACTATTGCAGTTCCTCTTCCATATGTAACTATAGTATTCTTATAGGCCATATTTTTTCTTTCTGAAACTAAAATCTCTCTTTTCACTTTCTTTATATTTTTCTTTACAGGCAAAGATTCTCCTGTAAGCAT
>JAQTSF010000057.1 GCA_028711485.1 Candidatus Iainarchaeum sp. | reverse complement strand
AAGGGGCATGCATTCCTGCTTCAAGAATTTTTTTTATTAGTTCTTTATCAATTGATTTCTTTTCAAAGAATCTAACGCTTCTTCTTGTTTTTACTAAAGTTAAAAAATCCTCATTCATTATAATTCTCCTCCTGCTACTTTTCTTACCTTATCAAGTTGCGCTTTAAAACGTTCTCTCAGATCAGGAGTGTCGAATTTTCTGAGGATTGTAATTGCGATGTCTTTTAAAAGTCTCGGAAATCTTTCTTCTAGTGTTGAAGATTTTAATTCTGTTTCTAAAATTTCTATAGTACGATCTGTGCATTCGCAGGTTAAATGTTCTTCTAAAAGAGCTTTTATTTCTGCTCTTGCGCGTTCTGGATCGCGGATTGTTACCCATTTATCGTATTGCTCAATAGCTGTACGTATTCTAGCTGCACAATGAGGGCATCCTCCAACTATTTCACATTTTTCTGTTGGAGTTTCAAAACCAAACATAAGCGGATATTCATATCCTCTATTATGCGCTTCCTCCATTACCCTGAATAATATTTCTAAAAGGAGTATGTTTGGTAATGGTCTAAATAAATAACTTATAGAATCATCGAGCTCCTGTCCCAAAAGGGTTGGGAGAGATTCCGAACTCTTAGAATTATATGCCATCAATATTATATTATGAACTCCAAGTTCCAATAGATGAACTGAGGTTTGAATTGCTGAGGTCATTGATTCTAAATAGGTTAAACCGGGTATTCCAACTAGTACATGACCTTCCATCGAAACTCCGTATTTTTTAAATATTTCAAGTTTTTCTTTAATAACTGTATCGAGATTTTCGCCAAAACCTTTGTTTATTATATATTCTCGTATAACTGTATTCGAAGATTCTATTCCTATTCCAATAAAAATTTTTGCTTCTGGACCAAGAAATTCTCGCATCTCCCGGACTACATCATCAGTTATAAATTCTAATCGTGTTTCACAAGCATATATGGGAGTTATACCTTGTACTGACAATCTTTTAAATTGTTCTCCGAGGAACCTAAAAAATTCTCGTCTTATTTCAGGAGGAAATTCTTCAGGATCAAAAATAGAAGCATTTGAAAAATTTATTATTGGTCTTTTTTTCTGTTCAATGATTTCATCAACTAATCTTTTTATATACGGTTTTGCTGTTCTTTCCATCCATTTGTTCCAATATAATCTTGTGGGTTCTTTTCCAATGTGTCCGTATCCATCACACATAGTACAACCGCCTTGTTTTTTCTTGTATCTACAACCGCCTCCTGGAATCCAATGCAAAGTTCCGGTAGGAATCTCGAATGGGGTTATACCCAGCATACCGCCTATAGTTGCCGGGGCAAGTTCACGAGAGATTTCGTTAAACGGCTTCATTAGGCCTTCCACAAACATTTCCCTATATACCCTAAATTGTTCTAGAATTTCTCTTCTGGAAGCAGGTAATCTTCTTTTATTTTTTGCATATGTCCTAAAAAGAGATCGTTTTTTAACAGATGAACCCATACACTACCACCTATAAATAATATAAATAATGTTATTAATAAAATAATTTTATAATTTTTTTCAAAAAAACGCAATATTTATATTAATTTTTAGTAAATATACTAAATATGTCAAAAATAGATAAAAGGGACTTCAGAATACTAAATATGCTTTTAGAGGACTCTAGAAGAAATTTTTCTGAAATTGGGAAGGATATCAGATTAAGTAAAAATAGTGTAATTTATAGGGTAGAAAGACTTATAAAAAAGGGAATAATAAGACGTTTTACTTGTATTGCTGGAATAGGCGCAATAGGAAAGAATACTTTTTATGTAATGTTTAAATTAAGAGCGAATAAAGAAGAAAGTGAAAAAATAATTCAGTATTTTTCAACACATCCACTTACTTTATGGGTATTGGAATTGACAGGTAATTGGGATCTATTAGTGGAATTTATATGCGATGATATTCATCATTTTGGCAATATCCTTAATGAAACTTCTAGATTTCTTGGAAAACTGCTTATTGAGTATAAATCGTGGGTCATGTTCAAACCATATAAAGTTGAAACATCAATTTTATTTTCTGAGGTAGAGTATCATACTCCGAAACCATTTGGACCTATATATTTAGCACCTCCTATGGATGAGATTGATAAAAAAATATTGGGAATGTTATGTGAGGATGGATCAATTAAGTACGCTCAAATTGCAACAAAATTAAATTTGAGCGCAGATACGATTGTTTATAGAATGAAAAATCTTATAAAAAATGGAGTGATAAGAAAATTTAGTCCTGAAATAGAATTAAAGAAACTTGGATACATTGAATATATAATATTCATAAAATTAACAAATTGGAATCCGGAAAAAATATCTGAACTTGAACAACACATAATTAATAATACAAACATAAGGTTTAGTTTCCAAGTTGCTGGAGAACTTGAAATTTTTATCCATTGTGCATATAAGAACAATTCAGAACTTGATTTATTTTTAAAATATTTGAAATACACATTTCTTGAGATAATATACGAAATTGAATTTACACCAATGATAAAAGAAACAAAATTCAATATGTTTCCAGAGGGTCTTAGAAAATAAAATTGCAAAATAAATCTAAAGATATATACTAATGAAGGTTTAGAGCAAAATGAAGAAAAAAATATTTACTGATGAAGAAGGAAGAATGTATGAGAAAACTTCAAAAGGAATGGAAAAATTAGCTGTTTTCTCAGACCATTATTACTCATTAAGAGTGTTTAATGGAATTCCTATTCTTGAGATTGATGGAGTAAGAATGCACCTTGTAAAGAATTTCGAAACTCCTTTAGAATATGCAAAAAGAGTTTGTAAATTACTTAGAATAAATAAGGAAGATGTTGTTCTTGATAGCTGCGGGGGATTGGGATATACTGCGATTGAAGCTTCAAAAAAGGCGAAAAAGATAATAAGTATAGAAAAAAGTCCGGAAGTAATAGAACTTGCCAAGAAAAACCCGTATAGTAAAAAATATTTTGAAAATAAAAATATAATTAGAATAAATGGAAATTCTTTTGAAAAAATAAAAGAATTTGAAGATAATCGATTTACAAAAATAATACACGATCCCCCAAGAATAAATTTTTCAGAGGAGTTGTATTCTCCTGAATTTTATAAAGAAATTTTAAGAGTTTTGAAAAAAGGAGGGGTTTTCTACCATTATATCGGTTTTGTTGGTAAGGGAAGGGGAAAAAACATTTCGGAAGAAATTGCAGGAAAAATAGGAAAGATTAATGGATTCAAAACCATAAAGTATGATGAAAAATGTTATGCCTGGCTTTTTATAAAAACTATTTAAACACTTCCCACCTCAAATTATAGTATGGATTTGGGAAAGGGGCTTAGAGATATCTTAAGAAAAATATCCGGAAAGCCGTACATAGACGAAAGCGAGGTTAAATTACTTATAAAGGAAATACAAAAAATCCTCATATCCTCAGATGTAAATATAAAACTGGTTTTTGAATTATCAAAAAGAATAGAGAAAAATGCTCTTGACAAGGAAAAGATGAAAGAGCTTAGTTTGAAAGAGCATGTGATAAAGGTTGTTTATGATGAATTAGTGGCATTAATGGGCAGGGAATATGCTCCAAGATTAGATAAACATAGAATTCTTGTATGCGGATTGTTTGGAAGCGGAAAAACCACTTCTATTGGAAAACTTGCTTATTACTACAAAACAAAAGGGATGAGTGTGGCACTTGTAGGTGCTGATTGTGACAGACCTGCTGCAAAAGAACAGCTTGAACAGCTTGCTTCCCAAGCAGGAGTGAACTATTATACTGAAAAAGAGGAGAAGAGTAGCATAAGAATAGTTGAAAACGCACTAAAAAAATTAAAAGAGGAAATTATAGTTGTAGACTCCGCAGGTAGGAGTGCTTTTGATGAAGGACTTAGTGAAGAACTAAAGAAGATGTATGAGATAATACAACCTGAGGAAGTTTATCTAGTGGTAAGCGCAGATATAGGACAAATTGCAGGAAAACAAACTGAGGCATTCAAAAACGCAGTCCCAATTTCCGGAGTAATAGTTACTAAATTAGAAGGAAGTGGAAAAGGGGGAGGAGCATTAAGTGCTGTTGCTGCCGCAGATACTAAAATAGCATTTATTGGGGTAGGAGAAAAATTAAAGGATTTTGAAATTTATAATTCAGATAGATTTGTTGGAAAACTTCTGGGAATGCCGGATATAAAAGGATTGATGGAAAAGATAAAAGAGATAGGAACAGAACAGGATTTGAAAGTAATAGAGGGAGACAAATTTACAATAAAAACATTTTATGAACAATTAAAAGCTGCTAAAAAGATGGGCCCTCTTGGAAATGTTTTAGGGATGATGGGAATTTCTGATATTCCTAAGGAAATAGTACAACAAAATGAAGGAAAACTTAAGATTTATGAGTCAATAATCAATTCTATGACTGAAGAGGAACGGGAGGACGCTCTTTTATTGAAAAGGAATATGAGCAGAATAGAGAGAATTGCAAAAGGTGCAGGTACCACTTCAGAAGAGGTAAGGGGATTCCTATCTCAATTTGAAAAAATAAATAAAATATTCGGTAAGTTCAAAAACGACAGAGGATTCAGAAAAAAAGTTGAGAAAATGATGCAGGGAGGAAATTTTAAACTTCCAATGTAAATATTCGTTTATTGACTTAATTTTTCATACAAACTTTTAAAAGAATGGAGGATAAATCTTAACGGTGCTTAAATGATTAAAATAACCCATGATAGAAAAATTTGTATAGGATGCGGAGCATGTGCAGCAGTATGTTCAAATCACTGGGAAATGGCTGAGGATGGAAAAGCAAAATTGAAAAACGGAATAGAAAAGGAAGGCGAAATCTTCGAATTGGAACTTAAAGAAGACGACTGCAATGTT
>JAQTSF010000056.1 GCA_028711485.1 Candidatus Iainarchaeum sp. | reverse complement strand
AAAAAGTGTAAACCATTATTTTTGAATTCTTTGCAAAAGAGTTAACCTTTGATAAATGAACCTCAGGAATATTTTTTGAAACAACAATTAATTTTGGAGTTCCATTCTTTATATTTCTCAATGAACTGTTAAATCCGAAAGAAATTTGTCCTGTTTCTACTGCAAGTCTTATTGCCTTTGCAACAGGATTTTCTTTTTCTTTTTTAGAACCTTGAAGTGCTGTTCTTTTTCTTGTTTTCTTTTTTTCCTTAGCTGGTTCCTCTTGTTCTTCATTAATTTTTTTATCCATCCTCTCACCCGTAATTATTTACTTTTCATACTAAGTTTTATATTACCTGTTCCAACAGGAACAGTTTGTCCGATTATAATATTTTCAGTTAAACCAATTAATTCATCATCTTCTGCTTTGGAAGCTGCATTTACAAGATGTTTCACTGTTTCCTCGAATGCTGCTCTTGCAAGCACCCCTATCTTCTCTCCGCTCAATCCATGTCTTCCTATTGATTTGTATTCTCCTTTTGTGCAAAGAGCATCGGAAATAAGCATGATGTGTCTTACATCAACAAAAAGTTTCTGAAGATCCATAACTTGTTTGAATTCTTTAAACAACGCCGCTCTTGCAGCTTCTACTCCATATAGCCTATACATTTCTTTTATATTATTTGTATAGAATCTATTTTCATCTAAAGATTTATGGAAACCTATAAGTCCTATAATATTCGAACCGCTTGCCCGTATAAAAAATTCTTTTTCTCCTTTTATAACTACTGCTCTTTTTATACCCGGAACACCGGAAATAACGGTTGAGGCAAGTTTGTTTGAGAATTTTCTTATTGCCCTTAAAGAAACATCAGATTTAAATGATATCTTTATGTGTGATTTTGAAGTGCGTACATTTTTGTATTCTTTTTTTACACCCTCTTTTAGAGTACTAAAAGAAACTCCAAGAGCTTTCCCATCTTTTTCTTTATATTTAATCAAAATCTGCCTGTTCGAAAGGTCATCAACAATTAATGCAATATCCCCTATTACAACCTCTTCAACAGCTTTAGCAACTTTTTCAGCATTTGAATGGTTGTTTTTATAAGAATCAGTAAAAAACATATCCATTGTGGGTTTTTTAGGTTCTTTTTTTGCATCAACAAGTTCTATTAATCTAGGTAAACCTGTTGGAACATGCTCAGCAACTCCCGCATAGTGGAATGTTCTCATTGTCATCTGGGTACCTGGTTCACCTAAACTTTGTGCGGCTATAGTTCCAACTGCTTCATAAGGAGCAATATCTTTGTTTAATTTTTTTGCAACCATAAAATCACCTATGCGGTATCCACATCATCCTGTTTCACATCATCAGTAAGTTCTGATTCTGTTGAAAGCATTGGATCCTTTCCGTCTCCACCATAAATAAATTGAACGATTCTCCTTCCAGAATCTCTTACAGTCTTGTCTTCATAAACAACAAGATCCTGAAGTGCGTTTATCAATCTTCTCTGCATGTAACCTGAACGCGCTGTTCTTATAGCAGTATTAACCAAGGATTCTCTTCCTCCCATTGCGTGAAGATAGAATTCATAAGGAGTGAGACCTTTTCTGAAATAACTTCGTATATATCCTCTTGCTCTTGAACCTAAATCTCCTTTATTAAAGAAGACAAGAGCTCTTTTTTCATATCCTCTTGAAGGTCTTTTGTTTCTTACTGCCTGCTGTGCAATAACTGCAGACATCTGCACTGCATTAAGAAGGCTTCCTCTTGAACCTATGTTGGCCATGATAATTGAGGGGTTTTCATCCCCTAAATCCTCTCTTACAACATCATCTATAAGTGCCCTTGTTTTTGAAGCGGTCTGCATCATGTAGCTTTCAAGAGTTTCTTTTAGAGACATACCAGGAGCTCTTTCCAAGGATTTATTTTTATATTGAAGAATTAAATTTTCAAATTCTCTTTCCATTTTATCATTTATATCAGAAACTTTTTTGTATGCTTTTTCAGATAATGTGTAATCTTTCAATGAAACTGAAAGCCCCATTGAACTTATAACTTCAAGTGAAAGAATACTTAATTTATCTAAGAATTGAGAAGTGGTTTCAGACCCATATTCAAGAAACATTTTTTCTATTAATTCTGTTATTGTTTTACTGTCAAATGTCCCCCTTACGAGTTCTCCTTTTTCCACAACAACATTACCTTTTATTTTTGATTTTGACTTAAATTCAAAATCACCAGGAAGAAGCATTGAAAATAAAATCCTGCCCGAGTATTCATTGTTTTTTAGATCAGATTTTGGAAGTGAGGAAAAACCTACCAGATACATGAGATTCATTGCTTTTTCAGAAGTGAACTTGGTTTTCTCACTTGTAAGGAAATAGGTTCCTGAAATATGATCTTCCTGTGGTTTTATTATTGCATGTCCGTGTCTTGGTGAAAGAATCTGTTTATCCACTCCGGTTAAATATTTTGCTTCAGCCCTTGCTTCTGGATTCTGCATTATATGAAGATTCATTTCATCTCCGTCGAAATCTGCATTATAAGGGGTAATAACAACAGGATTTACCCTAAAAGTGTTTCCATCAGTTAATCTTATTTCATGTCCCATCATAGAAATTCTGTGTAAAGAAGGTTGTCTGTTGAATAAAACAATATCTCCGTCAGTTGCTTCTCTTTCAATTACAGAACCTACTTTGAGTTCTTTTGAAAGTTCCTCGCGGTTTTCAGGATTTATTTTTAATTTTCTTCCATCTTTTCTTACAATATATTTTGGAAATTCTTTTTCCTTTCCGAGTATTACTGATTTGCAATATTCAAGATTCCATTCATTTACTGTTAATGGTACTGTAAGCTCTTCTGCAATTTTCCTTGGAACACCAACTTCTGTAAGTTTAATTCTTGGATCTGGAGAGATAACTGTTCTTGCAGAAAAATTAACTCTTTTTCCTGATAGATTGTATCTGAAACGTCCTTCTTTTCCTTTAAGCCTTTGGGCAAGGGTTTTGAGTGGTCTTCCGCTCCTGTGTCTTGCTGGCGGGATATTAGAAGTTTCATTATTGAAAAAGGTTGTTATGTGATATTGTAAAAGTTCCCATAAATCTTCTATAATCAACTGAGGTGCACCTGCATTTATATTTGCTTCCAATTTCTGATTTATTCTGATTATATCAACTAATTTATGTGTAAGATCATCTTCACTTCTTTCTCCTGTTTCAAGAGTTATTGATGGTCTTGTACTTACAGGTGGAACCAAAAGCACAGTTAAAATCATCCATTCGGGTCTTGCATAAAGAGGATCAAAACCCAGAGCTCTGATATCTTCGTTTGAAATTGAATTGAGCCAATCTCTTATTTCTGATGGAAGCAATGTTCTTCCATTATAAAATAGAGAAGTTGGTTTCATAAGTTTCAAGACAGGAAGTTCTGCATTGCAGTGAGGACAAAAACGGGATTTTACAGATTTCTTTTTTCCTGTTTCATCTTCTTTTACTTCGGTATTTGAATCAATTATCATTTCTGAATCATCAAGTTTAAAATCTTCAGAGTGTGTTTCCACAACTTCAACTTCTTTTCCTTTTTTCTTTGAAACCTTTTTAGGAAGCGCTGGTTTTGCAAAAAATTTATAACAAGAAGGACAGGTGTGTTTAAGAACATGGAAAATATGTTTTGCAAATTCAACATGAATAACAGGTCTTACAAGGTCTATGTGACCAAAGTGTCCTGGACATTCCCTAACTTTTCCACCGCAAGTTTTGCATCTTAAACCTGGATCAACAACCCCTAAACGAGTATCAACAAGTCCTCCTTCAATAGGATATCCGTCGTCGTCATAGGTATCAGGCACAAAAACTTTTGTAGCGCTCATTTTCCTTACCATTTCAGGAGGGTAAATACTGAATTTTATTTTTTCTATTTTTTTATGAGGTTGAATATCCATAATAACACCTAAGCTTTATCAGTAAGTATTAATCTCGGGAAGATATACATAGATTTTATTTCATCTAAAAGGAGCTTGAATGCATAGCTCATTTCTATGTACTCTACATTTTCACTTCCGCACAACGGGCAAACATCTTTATTGTTTATATAATCATGAACTGCGGTTGAACCACATTCTGAACACACTAATTGAAGAGTCTTATCACTTTCATCCAAAAGTCTTTCTTTTATAAGCATGCTTGCACCATAACCAACAAGGCAGTCTCTTTCCATTTCACCGAATCGAAGACCTCCTTCTCTTGCCCTTCCTTCAGTAGGCTGTCTTGTAAGCAGTTGAACCGGACCTCTGCTTCTTACATGAAGTTTGTTTGAAACAAGATGATGTAATCTTTGATAATAAGTAACCCCTACGAAAATTTTTGCTTTTATTTTTTCTCCTGTAACGCCGTCATAAAGTTCGGTTTCACCATTTTCTTCAAAACCATTTTCTATTAGTATTTTCCTATAATCCTCTTCTGTATTTCCAGAAAATGCAGTTCCATTTGCAAGCATACCTCCTAAAGCTGCTGCTTTTCCTCCAAGTGTTTCTAAGAGATGCCCTGCAGTCATTCTGCTTGGTATTGCGTGAGGATTAAGCAATAAATCAGGAATAATTCCACAGGGGGTAAAAGGCATATTTTCCTGAGGAACCAATAATCCAATAACTCCTTTCTGTCCATGTCTTGAAGCTAATTTATCTCCTACTTCAGGAACTTTTACTGTTCTTAACCTTATTTTTACCAATCTTGTTCCGCTTGGACCTTCTGTTACCATAACTGAATCAATTTTTCCATGTTCTCCTAATTTAAGTGCAAGAGAACTTTCTCTTTTCTTTTCTTCTATTGCTCCAAAAACTGAAATTTCCTCTAAAAATCTAGGAGGAGAAGTTTTTCCTACAAGAACTTCTTTTCCACTTACTTCGCTTTCAGGGTAGATAATTGCGTCTGGACCAAGATGACGATAAGCCTCTTCCCC
>JAQTSF010000055.1 GCA_028711485.1 Candidatus Iainarchaeum sp. | reverse complement strand
TTGATTCTGTAATTCTTGTAAAAAATGCATGATTTGAAATTTTTATTTCAAACGGAACGCATCTTTTTATTTACCAAATATATGGCAACAATTTATATTTTACTTTTTTACAATACTCTTTGTATCCCTTAAGCTCCTTAAGTAATAGTTTTTCTTCATCACGGATTCTGAAAAATAATGAAAAAATCACCACTGCAAAAAAAGGAAATGCAATAAAAGAACCAAGTGCAAGCGGAGTAAACAGATAAATGAAAACTACCCCAAAATACATCGGATGACGAACTAGGGCATAAAGTCCTGTAGAGATTACTTTTTGTCCCTTTTCCACCTCCACCACTCGGGAAGCATAACTGTTCTCTCTGAATGCCAAAAATACAATGATATATCCGAAAAATAGTAGTATATCCGAAAGAATTACCAACCAAAGAGGAACTTCTGACCAATGGAACCTGTAATCAAAACCAGGAATCAAAAAACCGATTATGAAAAGAATGGTTGCAAATGTAATTACCTTCTTTTGCGACCTTTCTTTTTCCTTGGTCTTAAGCCTTCTCACAATAAATTCAGGGTCGTTCTTAAGAAAATATAGTCCTACAAAAAGAATTGGTATAAAAATTATTGCAAGATATGCCCATCCTTGCCAGTAATCCAATGAACCTGCAGGCAAAAATAGCATTCCTGCAACTACTAAAATTCCAAGTAAATAAATGAGAACAACTTTTATCTTTAGTTTACCCAAGTCCGTCACGATGGTTATTTTGTGACACCCATTTAAAAGCATTTCTTAAAATATATAAAAAAATAACAGTTAGTAAATAGAATAGAGTAATAAAAAATCGAGGTGAAAAAATGGAAAAAAGGTGGTATACCTTGCAACCAAATAAAGGGTGGTATGAAATCCAGTAGCAAAGAGAGTTCTAGAAATAAATCTAATTTTAAAACCGGAAGACCAACATCTTTAAATTCTGAAAAACTTGAAAAATTATTAAAAATTTATTACTCTAAACCAGTTTCTATTAGAGTTCTAGCTAAAATGTTTGGAATTTCCAGAATGACGGTTTGGAGAATGGTAAATAATTACGAGCTCGTTGGAGGAGTTTCTGAATTTTGACCATTACTATCTAAAAATTCGGATTTGATTACTGCAAAGCTTGCAACTTTTTCATTTTCTTTTAATTTTATTATCCTTACTCCTTGGGTGTTTCTTCCTATAACTGAGATATTTGAAACCGGAACTCTTATTGTCTGACCTTTTGAACTGACAACAATAACATGCTCCTGCTCTTCAACTGTTTTTGCCCCTACAACAGAACCATTTCTTCCTTGGGTTTTTATGTTTATGACTCCGTGGCCTCCCCTTCCCTGCAATCTATATTCATTTATTGAAGTCCTTTTTCCATAACCGTTTTCAGTTATTGTTATCACAGCTGGTTTATTGCAAATTCCTGCACTTGCAACTTCATCATTTTCCTTTAATCTGATTCCGATAACTCCCATTCCTGTTCTTCCTAATTCTCTTGCATCTTCTTCCTTAAATCTAATAGCTAGACCATTCTTTGTTGCTATGAATATGTCTTCTTTTCCATTGGTTTTTAGAACACAATTTAGTTCATCATTTTCTCTTAAGTTTATTGCAATTATTCCACCTTTTCTTGGTTTGCTGAAACTCATAATAGAGGTTCTTTTTACAATTCCTCTCTTAGTAATCATAGACAGGAATTCCTGTTCACTGAAAGCACTTACGGATACCCAGGCAGTGATTTTTTCATCTTTATCACTCAGTTCTAAAAGATTTACTATTGCTTTTCCTGAGGAGTATCTTCCTGCTTCTGGAATTCTATAAGTTTTAAGCCAGTACACTTTTCCTTTATTAGAAAAGAATAGTAAATGATTATGTGTTTTTGTAACAAGAATGTCATCTATTATATCGTCTTCTTTCGTTTCACTGCCTATAACTCCTTTTCCTCCTCTCTTCTGTTCCTTGTACTCTCCTAGACCTACTCTTTTTATGTATCCTCTATGAGAAATAGTTACTACTGATTCCTCATTAGGAATTAATTCTTCTAATTCAAATTCCTCTTCATCTTCGATTATTTCTGTTCTTCTGGAATCCCCGTATTTGGCTCTTATTCCAATTAATTCTTCTTTTATTATTGCAAGAACTTTGTTTATATCTGAAAGAATTTCTTTGAGTTTTGCAATTATTTTTATAAGTTCATTATATTCTTCGATAAGTTTTTCTCTTTCAAGAGAAATTAATTTTGAAAGTTTCATATCTAGTATTGCTTTGGCTTGTTTCTCTGATAGTGAATATAATTGTATAAGTGAAGAAATTGCTTCTTCGGGATCTTTTGATTTTCTTAGTAAAGGAACAACTTCATCAATATTTTCTATTGCTTTTCTCAATCCTTCTAAAATATGTGCTCTGTCTTCTGCCTGAGCAAGTTCAAACTTGCTTTTTCTTGTAATTATTTCCTTTCTAAATTCAATAAATTCATTAAGCAAAGAATGCATATCTAGGCATTTTGGTTCATTATTTACAAGTACTAGATTAATTATTCCAAAGGTTGTTTGGAGAGGAGTATGTTTGTAAAGCTGATTCAATATTACTTCTGGATTTTCTCCTTTTTTAAGTTCCACGACAACAGTTATTCCTTCTTTATCAGAATGATCATGAACTCCCCGTATTCCCTCTATTCTTCCTTCCTTTACACATTCAACAATTTTTTCAATGATAGAAGTTTTTGTAATTTGATAGGGAATTTCGGTTATTACTATGGAATTTTTTTCTTCATCAATTTCACATCTTGATCTTACAAGTATTTTTCCTTTTCCTGTTGCATATGCTTCCCTTATCCCATTGTGCCCTACAATTATTCCTCCTGTTGGAAAATCAGGGCCTTTTATTTTTGAGAGAACCGAAATTTTGTCTTCCCCGTCAATAAGGGAAATTAAAGCATCAGTTATTTCGTTTATATTGTGGGGAGGAATATTTGTTGCCATTCCCACTGCGATTCCTGAGGAACCGTTTATTAAAAGGTTTGGTATTTTAGAAGGAAGAACAACTGGTTCTTTTAAAGTTGTATCGAAATTTGGAACAAAATCTACAGTTTCTTTATTGATATCTTCAAGTATTTCTTCTGAAATTAAACTCATTCTTACCTCTGTGTATCTAAAGGCTGCAGCATTATCCCCGTCTATGCTACCAAAATTTCCCTGGCCATCAACCAAAGGATATCTCAAACTAAAATTCTGCGCCATTCTTACTAATGAATCATAAATTGCTGCATCACCATGCGGATGAAATCTACCCAAAGTATCTCCGATTATTCTTGCACTTTTTTTGTATGGTTTGTTATGTAAATTTCCACTATCATGCATTGTAAAAAGAATTCTTCTATGAACTGGTTTGAGTCCATCTCTAACATCTGGAAGCGCCCTTCCTACAATAACACTCATTGCATAATCCATATAGGATTCTTTCATATCATTTTCAATCGGGCGGTTGGTTGTTTTTTCCATGCAATCACTCAGATATCAAGATTTTTTACCTCTCTTGCATGAGATTCAATAAATGCTCTTCTGGGTTCTACATCCGGACCCATAAGTATTGTAAAAATCTCATCAGCTTTCTGTGCATCCTCAATTGTAACCTTCTTCAATACTCTGTTTTCAGGATTAAGTGTTGTTTCCCAAAGTTGTTCGGGATTCATTTCTCCAAGACCTTTATATCTTTGAACTGTTAACGGTTCTCCGAGCTGGGCAACAATCCGATTTTTTTCTGCATCATTGTAAGCATACTGAACTGTTTTCCCTTTTTTTATTTTATACAATGGGGGTTGAGCAATATACACATACCCCTGCTCAATTAAAATCTTGAAATGCCTATATAATAAGGTTAGTATCAAGGTCCTTATGTGTGAACCATCAACATCAGCATCAGTCATTATCATAAGTTTATGGTATCTTAGTTTTGAAATATCAAATTCCTCTCCAAAACCAGTCCCAAATGAAAGTATTAATGTTTTTATTTCTTGACTTGTTAAAATTTTTGTAATTGGAGCTTTTTCCACATTTAATATTTTTCCTTTTAATGGAAGAACTGCCTGGAATTTTCTGTCTCTTCCCTGTTTTGTAGAGCCTCCGGCGCTGTCTCCTTCCACAATGTATAACTCTGTTTTTCTTGGATCCTGTTCCAAACAATCTGCTAATTTTCCAGGAAGAACAGAGGTTTCAAAAATACTTTTTCTTCTTACAACTTCTCTTGCCTTATGTGCTGCTTCTCTTGCTTCCATAGAACGCAGAACTTTTTTCATTATCTTTTTTGAATCGTCGGGATTTTCTTCAAAATAAGTTTTAAGTGAATCATAAACTGCACTATCAACAATTCCCTTTATTTCAGCATTCCCTAATTTAGTTTTTGTCTGTCCTTCAAATTGTGGATGAGGAATTTTTACACTTAAAATTGCAGTTATTCCTTCTAAAACATCAGTACCTGAAACTTTGTCTATTTTTGAAGATTTGTCATTTCTTAGATAATCGTTGATAGCACGGGTAAGTGCTGTTTTAAATCCGCTTAAATGAGTACCTCCTTCTATAGTATTTATATTATTAACAAATGAAAAAATATTTTCACTAAAAGTATCTGTGTACTGAAGTGCATACTCAACAACAACATCTTCCTGGGTTTTTTCATAATGGAAAACTGAAGAAATTGTCTGTTTTCCTTTTACTAATTCGGATACAAATTTTGAAATTCCTTCTTCATAATGAAAAATATCTTCTTTTCCTTCTTCCTCTCCAGTAATAGTTATTTTTATCCCTTTATTGAGAAAGGCAAGTTCTTTTAGCCTCTGAGAAACATAATCATATTCAAAATCAATTATTTGAAAGATGGTACTGTCTGGCTTAAATTTTACTATTGTTCCGCGGTGGATTGTATTGCCAATTACTTCAACTTTGCTTTTTATTAAACCTTTTTCGTATCTTTGCCTGTGTATTTTTCCATCCTTATGTACTTCAACTTCCATCCATTCACTTAAAGCATTGACAACGCTAAGGCCAACCCCGTGCAGTCCTCCGCTTATTTGATATGCTTTTTTTTCAAATTTCCCGCCAGCATGAAGAACAGAAGTCACTAACTCGAGCGCAGATCGTCCTGTTTTTTCGTGAATATCAATAGGTATGCCTCTCCCATCATCCTTTACTTCTACTGA
>JAQTSF010000054.1 GCA_028711485.1 Candidatus Iainarchaeum sp. | reverse complement strand
GGTGCCGACATACAAATGCTCAGAAGAGGAAAGAAAGAAAAACCAAAGAGGTAGTTTTATGGTAAAACTTTTTGATAAATATGAACTCGACACAATAGAAGTAAGAGATGCTAGTCTAAAACAAGCAATCTCTTTTTCACCTATAGCCCTTCCGCATTCATTCGGAAAAAGCAAAAAATCTTCAATGGGTAAAATGAAAGTAAACATTGTAGAAAGATTAATCAATAAATTAATGAGAGGCGGAACAGGTGAAAAAACCTCTGGAAAAGTCATAAGAACAAAAGGAACTTTGCAAGGAAAAAAACTTAAGCTCATACGGATTGTAGAAAATGCTTTTGACATTGTTCATGAGAAAACAAAAGAAAATCCAGTACAGGTACTTATAAATGCACTTGAAAATTCTGCTCCAAGAGAAGATGTAACAAGAATAACTTATGGAGGAGTGAAATATCAAGTAGCTGTGGATGTTTCTGCAACAAGAAGAGTGGATATGGCTTTAAGGAACATAACACTTGCAGCTCTTATGGGCTCATTCAATAAGGCAAAGTCACTAGAAACTACTCTTGCAGATGAAATAATTTATACTGCAAAAGGAGATGTACAGAACTCCTATGCAATAAAGAAAAGAGATGAATCAGAAAGAATGGCCAGAAGTGCCAGATAATTCTTCTTTTCAATCTTTATTCTTTTATTTAAAGGTGTACCTATGGCGAGAAAAGAAATTGTAGTAGAAGAAGTACAAAAATTGATGGATAATTTAGAACTTGTAAGAAATATCGCAATTGTTGCTCATGTTGATCACGGAAAAACAACACTTTCAGATTCTCTGGTTGCAAGAGCAGGTTTGATTTCAAAAGAATTGGCTGGTTCTCAAAGAGTTCTTGACTATGATGCCCAGGAACAGGCAAGAGGAATTACAATTAAAGCAGCAAACATTTCTCTTGGTTTTAATTATGATGGAAAAGATCATCTAATTAACCTTATTGATACTCCGGGTCACGTAGATTTCGGAGGACATGTAACACGTGCAATGAGAGCAGTTGACGGAGTGGTTGTAGTTATTGATGCAGTGGAAGGTATAATGCCTCAGACAGAAACTGTTTTAAGACAGGCTTTAAAAGAAAGGGCAAAACCAATTGTTTTCGTTAACAAAGTAGACCGACTAATAAATGAATTAAAACTTGATCAGAAAGGAATGACTGATAAATTAGTAAAAGTAATTACCGGAGTAAACAAAATAATAAATGCAAATATGCCCACTGAAATCAAAGGAAAAGAGGATTGGAGTATTGAAGTTGAAAAAGGAAATATTGCATTTGGAAGCGCATTCCATAAATGGGCAGTTAGTATCTCTTCTATGAAAAAATATAATATTAGTTTCAAAGAAATTTATGAAAGATGTGATAGGGAGGAGCATTCTGTCCTTGTTGAAAAATCACCTGTAGATTCAGTTCTTCTTGAAATGGTTATTAAACATCTTCCAAATCCGGAAACAGCTCAGAAATACAGAATTCCTATTCTTTGGAGAAACGGGGATTTAACTACAGAAGAAGGAAAATCAATGCTTGCCTGTGATAAATCCAAAAGTGCAATAGGGGTATGTTTTGGAATAGTTTATGATGAACATGCAGGTGAAGTTGGAGTAGTAAGATTATTTTCAGGATCAGTGAAAAAAGGAGACAACATATATATTTCTTCAAAAAAGAAATACGAAAGAGTTCAGCAAGTCGGAATTTATATGGGTCCAGATAGAATAGCTGCAGAAAAAATTTCAGCAGGAAACATTGGTTCAATAGTTGGTTTAAAAGATTTGTATATCGGAGAAACCCTTAGTTCAGAACCAATTGAACCCTTTGAACAAATAAAACATTACTCAGAACCGGTTGTTACAAAATCAATAGAAGCAAAGCAATCCAAAGACCTTGCAAAATTAATAGAGGTTCTAAGAGGACTTTCAAAAGAAGATCCTACTATAAAAATTGAACTTAATCAGGAAACAGGAGAACATCTTATTTCAGGAATGGGGGAACTTCATCTTGAAATTATAGAATATAAAATTTCCAAGGAGAAAAAAGTGGATATAGTAACTTCTCCTCCAATAGTTGTATATAGAGAGAATATTACAGGAAGTGCAGGTCCGGTTGAAGGAAAATCTCCAAATAAACACAATAGATTAAAAATATCTGTTGAACCTTTGGATGAAAAGATAGTTGAGGCAATAGACAACGGAGACATTCCTGAAGGAAAACCAAAAGGAAAAGAACTTGTTGAAAAACTTGTTGAGCTTGGAATGGAGAGAGACGAAGCAAAAGCTATATGGGATATATTCCATAGAAGTATTTTTGTTAATGGAACAAAAGGTATTCAATATTTGAATGAAGCTCAGGAATTAATCTTACAAGGGTTTGAGGATATTATGAGAAAAGGTCCTCTTGCAGCAGAAAAAATGAGCGGAATAAAAGTAACTTTGCTTGATGCAACTTTGCATGAAGATAATATACATAGAGGTCCAGCACAGATGCTTCCCACAATAAAAAGACCGCTTTCAGCAGCTTTGCTTCTTGCAGGGGATTCTCTTCTTGAACCAAGGCAGAAAGTGTTAATACAAACTCCTCAGGAATATGCAGGAGATGTTCTAAATATGACTAATGGAAGAAGAGGACAGCTTCAGAATATGGAGCAGGAAGGAGAAACAGCAACAATAAACACCATTCTTCCGGTTTCAGAAATGTTTGGATTTTCCAATGCTTTGAGAGGAGCAACTCAGGGAAGGGCAATATGGTACCAGGAATATGCAGGTTATCATCCTGTTCCTAAAGAATTGGTTCCAAAAATCGTAAGAACAATAAGAGAGAGAAAGGGATTGAAAGCAGATGTTCCAACTCCTCAGGAGTTCTTCGATTAATAAGATATATATATATATATTTTCCTTTTATATTATTTAGGTTATTTCTATGAATGTTTCAAAAAATATCTTTTTGTTTTTTATTTTAATTTTATCTGTTTTTTGGGCAACTTCTGATCTATCCTGTAATCTATTTAGTTGTTATTTTACAGATGATTTTTCTGATAATTTATTAAATTCTACTTATTGGGAAGTTCATGCATCAGGTGAAGACACCATTATGGATTATTATTTTTCTAATGGTCAATTAGTAGTTAATGGAACTGCGTTAGAAAACAGTGATGCAGATACAAACATTTACTTTTCCAATAACCTCAGTTTGAATAGTTCAAGAGGAATAAATACAAGCGTATGGATAAATGTAACAAATAAAAGTGCCTTTTTGTTCGGAGATAATTTTACTATGTCTGGTTTAGTGATTTCAGATTATGGAAATATTGATGGAATTTCTTTTAAATGTGCTTTACTCCAAGTTGGTTCGGATAACTCTTTGGAAGAGATGATGGGAATATATAATGGAAAATTTTATATTATTCTTAATCCTCCAGAAGGTGAGCCAACAGTTCTTGAGGTTTCAGAAGGGGTCGGAACCCTAAATCTTAGCTATAACCCAAAAACTGAAAATGTATCCTGTAGTTTTTATTCTGAATCAGGATATTACGAAATAAGTACTTCTAATTCCTGGAATTTTTCTGAAGACATCCAAATTTCGTTATTTAATCAATATCTGATCCCTAATTCTGGAGAAGTTACGCCGCCTCTTTCAGGTGAATTAACAAGTTATTTTGATAATTTTTATCTTTATTTTAATTATACAATTCCTAATATCTTAGTGGTTAATTCTTCTTCTGCATGCATAGATGGGGACTATTATTTTGACAATATTACTGATGCAGTTAATGCTGCTTCTCACGGAGATACAATATATGTATGTCCAGCAAATTATGATGAAAATATAGTAATAAACAAATCAATCAATATTCATGGTTATATGGGAAAAGCCAACGTTACTGCTCTAAATCCTGATAATGCGGTTTTTACATTATCATCAAATTATATTAATATGAGTAACTTTACAGTTAATGGTTCTTTGAATGCTGCAGGCATACAATTTACCTTTCTTTCGAATTATTCAATAATTTGGAATATTAATTCATATAATAATCAACATGGTTTTAAGTTATTGGAAAGTTCTAATAATACTTTAATAGATAATATCGCATTCAATAATAATGAAACAGGATTTCTTTTAGAATATAGTTCTAATAATACTTTAATAGATAATATCGCATTCAATAATACTTACGGGGGCTTTATGTTACTCTTATATAGTTTAGATAATACTTTTATCAGAAATAATGCAAGTGAAAATCCTGGTGGTTTTATATTATATCTAGGAAGCAGTAATAATATATTAATAGATAACTGGGCCTATGATAATTCCTTGGTTGGTTTTTATCTCTACAATTCGAATTATAATAATCTTTCTAATAACACTATATATCACAACCCTATTGGTTTTGAGTTAAATAAAAATTCTAGTTTTAATTATCTTATTCAAAATAATATAACCGCTGTTTATTGGATTAACAACAGCAATGAAACTAATTTATTCAATTTTTCAGGAATAGGAAATATATACTATCTTTCAGATGGAACCCCCTCTTGGGAAGTTTATGACATACAAGATGATGATGAAGACGGATGGGCTGATTCAGGAAGTGATAGACCTTTTAATTCCTCTTTAGATCAATGGATTGGCTTTGGAGAGGATTGGTATCCTTGGGCAGGAATTATGACATCTCCAACTCCCAAAACACCCTCTTCAGATTCCCCATCAACAAAAACTCCAACCTTGGAAAAATACTCTTTCAATTGTTTAACTGGAGAAATACAAATAAAAGCCTCTTATTTAGAAAATCCAATTTATGATCTAGGAATAACCTTATCAGACACCAAGAAATACACAGATAATAACGGAATAGTTTCATTTAATATTACTTCGGATGGGCATTACACTTTTAAATCAGAAACTACAGGAACCTATAATTCAAGAACTTTAATATTATATAATTTAATTCTCTGTCCTGAACAAACAGAAGAACCAGAAGTTCTTCCTGAACCAGAAGAACCTGAAGTAGTAGAAGAACCCGAAGAAGAACCTGAACCAGAAGAAGGAGTTACAAAAGCACAGGCAGAACAAGCAATAAAAGCTGCTGAAGATGCAATAAATAAAGCAATGAATGAAGGAAAGGATGTTTCACAAGCACAGATAAAACTATATCAGGCAAAAGATGCTTATGAATTGGCAGATTATGAATTAGCAAAATCTCTTGCAGAT
>JAQTSF010000053.1 GCA_028711485.1 Candidatus Iainarchaeum sp. | reverse complement strand
TTGCAAGCGCATCGTTTGGTAGTACTAGAACTTCATTATTATAAGTAGTAATCCTAGTACTTCGTAGTGTAATGTCATTTATTATTCCTACTTCACCTGATTCAAGTTCTATTTTATCCCCTACTTTAAAGGTCTTGTCTAGAATAATTGAAACTCCTGCAAAAATATTTGAAAGAGTGCTTTGTAAGGCGAATGAAACCGCCAAACCAGCAATACCAACACCTGCAAGCAGAGGACCGATATCTATACCCCAAACATTGAGTATTATAATAAATCCAAAAATCCAGATAACAACGCTCATAGTTTTCTGGAATAACGGTAGTATTTCACTATCAATTTTGCTTCCTGTTTTATTTGAAAGATCAGTTAGGCCATGAATAAGGAAAATATCAAATATCCTTCCTATGAAAAGGAAAACCACGATATATGCAATAGATTGAATTATATTCAACATTATTGTTGAAACAGTTGGATCAAATTGCAAAGTTAAAACAGAGAGATAAACTCCTCCTAAAATAATTAATCTGAAGGAAGGAGGTTGTATCGCTTTTACAATTTCATCGTCAAATTTAACGCTTGTTCGTGCGGCAATTTTCCCACCTACAAAACGTATTACAAATAGGACTATTGTTGCAAGTATGAAAGAGGAAATAAGTATTAATGATGATAAAATTATAGGATTAAGAGAACTAAGTGAAGATATAAACTCCTCTCCCAAGTAAGGTTCTAAAAAAGCTAAGTAAATCATAAAAAAATAATGAGGTTAAAGGTTTAAAAAAGTATTATTGAGAATTTTTTTCTATCTTTAGAATTTTTATCTTAAAATTTAGAGGAACACCTGCAAATTTATGATTAAAATCTATTGTTGCTGTTTCATTTGTCAGTTTTTTAACTGTACCTTGTGCTCCAGTTTGGGTGTATAAAATTGAACCTAGTTGGATCCCTTCCGGGAGTTCTTCCAAAGGAAATTCCATTATTAATTCTGGGTCACTCGATCCATATGCTTCTTCAGGTTCTAAATGGATTTTTTTTTCTTCTCCTTCTTTCATTCCAATAACTGCATTATCAAAACCCTTAATCATCTGGCCTGCGCCTGCAGTGAAACCTAAAGGTTTTCCACCAACATTACTATCAAAGATAGTTCCATCATCCAATGTTCCTGTGTATTCCACTTCAACATAATCTTTTAATTCAACAAATTTCATAATTTCACCTGAATTGTTTGGCATTGGGGAAAAATTTTCCGGGGTATTTTCTTCGGTTATACATCCGAACAGTAATATTGCTACAGATAATAAAAAGAATATTGAAAGTTTCATAAATTTAATTTGTATAAAAGATTATTAAACTTATTTTTTGTTTTTTAAAAATTTGCAGGGGGCAGGGTTTTCGACAGTGCTAAGAGATACCTTATGCCTTTTGCAACCGCGTTCAAAACTAAAAGTTTTGGACGCATCCAAAATTTTCTTAAAATTTTGTATGTGCTTTTGGCATTTGAAAAACCGCAGCCAAAAGCGTGATCGAACCTGCGAAGGCCTGAGCCAACGGGTGTTTTACAGATTAAGAAAAACTTAATCAGGCCTAAACCCGTCCCATTAGTGCAGAAAAGAATAGAATCCCTATTCTACTTGACCGCTTTGGTACCCCTGCAATCAACAAGTTATTAAAATGAGTCTATTTATTTTTAAATATAGGTTCTGCTTATGAAAATCGCAATTATAGCTGATAGTCACCTGGGTTATGCAAGATTTGAAGAAGATTCTTTTATTCAGGCAGAAAATGCTCTGGAAAATGCTGGAAAAAATGCAGATTTGATAATAATTGCAGGAGATGTTTTTGACACTAAGATTCCTAAAATGGAAAATTTGGAAAGAGCAATAAAATTATTTAAAAAAATAAATATACCTATATTTGCAATACATGGGAATCATGAAAGAAGAAGCAGAGATTCTGTGAACGTACTTAAACTTCTTGAATCAAGTGGAGCATTAACTTATTTGCACAATAATTCTATTGAAATTGAAATACACGGAGAAAAGATACATTTGGTTGGATTGGGTAATATTCCTTCGGGTTATGTAAAAGAGGGTCTAAGTAGTGTAGTAAATAATAATCCCGTAAAAAAAGATTATCTTAACATATTGGTACTTCATCAGAATATAAATGAACTATCAATAGGAGAACCTGAGCTATCTATTGAAGAATTGGAAGAACTTGATTTTGAGATTATAATCAACGGACATATTCACAAACACCATATAAAATTAAATGGAAAACTAATTATTCCTGGAAGTACGGTAGTAACTCAATTAAAAGAAGAGGAGCAGGGAAAAAGAGGATATGTACTTTATGATAGTAAGAAAAAACTTTCTGAATTTATACCTATAGAATGCAGGGAATTTAGACATTTTGTTTTGGAATTTGAAAATTCCGGAATTAATGAAATAAATGAGAAAATTAATAGAATAATAAATGAAATAAAAGATGATGAAATAGGAAAAATAATTATCAAAGGAAGCTTAAAAGAAGGATTAAATAGCGGGGATATTTCAATAAACGGAAAATCAAATGTATTCATAGATAATAAACTTAATTCCAAAAAAACATTAAAAGAGAAAATCGATGAGATAAAAAAAATAAGGGAAGGAAAAATGAGTTTGAAGGAATTTGCATCTGTTGAAATTCAAAAAAGAGCGAAAGGAAAGATTCCTTATGAACCTTCTGAACTTTTTGATAAACTTGCATCAAGTATTGAGGAAGCAGAAAAGTATATAGGTGAATAAAATGAAAATACAAGTTGCATTAGATTTTTCAGATTTAAAACAAGCAATAGCAATAGCAAAAGAAGTTGAAGAATATGTGGATATAATTGAAGCAGGAACTCCGCTTATAAAATCAGAAGGTATGAACGCAGTAGTTGAACTTAAAAAAAGATTTCCAAAAAAGAAAATAGTTGCTGATATGAAAACTATGGATACCGGAGCTTTTGAAGCAGAAATTGCAATTAATGCGGGAGCAGATATTATTACTGTTTTGGGAGCGGCAGATGATAAAACAATAAAAGATGCAATAGAAACTGCTGAAAAAAACAAAAAAGAATGTGTAGTTGATTTGATAAATACTTCTCCGGAAAGGTGGAAAGAAATAGAAAAATTAAAACCTCATTATCTTGGATTCCATGTTGGGATAGATCAGCAAAAAAAAGGAGTAAATGTGCTTGAGCAGATAATAAATTTAAAAGAAAAGAGAAATATAAAAATTGCTGTTGCAGGAGGAATAAATAAGGACAAAATTAAGAGTATTGCTGATAAAAAGGTAGATATAATTATAGTTGGCGGAGCAATAACAAGATCAGAAAATCCTAAAAACGCTGCAAAAGAAATATGTGAAGAATTAAACAGGTTTAGAAAAATCTGAAATACTCTCCTTTCTTATCTTTTAAATCAATAGTAAATGTATTCTCTTCGTTTTTGAAAAATAGAAAAGATCCCATACTACCTAGGATAATACCATCAATTGAATCTTTTGAAATTGAAAAATCTTCAGGAAGATTATAATTTATTTTCTCTATCTTAGCATTATTTAGTATATAATCAGAAAAAGGAGGAGTTTCTTTTATTTCAGAAAGTATTTGAGAAAAAATAGTTGTATCGATATTTTTCATATTTTTTAATTTCGTGGAATTCCTTACAGCATTCCTTAATCCAAAATTATGTTGAAGAAGTTTTTCCATCCCATACGCATCATTTGCATTATCAAAATCCATAAGATGCGCAAAATAGAATGCTGCCTGCTCTTTTACTCTTTTATCTAACCTTTCTTTTCTGCACACACCACATTTAATTATATCTTTTCCGAAATAAGCAAGATAAAGTGAATATGGCCTGTTTACTATCTCCTCTTCTAGATGTTCAAAACCACTTAAATCCATCCTTGTATACACTTTTGAAATATCTTTTGAAGCGCAATAGTGGCATTGCCTTGTGTCTATTTCAGAATTAATGCAGGAATGGTATTCCTTTCCATCATTATAACCAATGCAAGCTCTTACATTTTGGAATTGTATTCTTACTTCTCCTTCAAGTTTTAATTTTTCAATAGCTCTTGATTCCCAATAAGATATTTCTGGCTCTGGATTTGGGAAGAAGTTTATAAGATGCATATAGTTAGATTTGGATAAGAGTTTATAAATGAAAGCAGGGAGGTCTCTTCCGACCATAGCCTTTTAGTTTCTAAGTATAGACTAGTTTGAAAAGGCTATGCCACCCAAAACCAGCTTCTCTTCTAACTAATAGCCTTTTAGTTTCTAAGTATATACGTCAATTAAAAAGAGTGGGCCCGTTGTGATCGTCAGCTTTGAAAAATATTTTAAAATTTTATTATAAAATTTCAAAACTTTTGAACACAAGACCTTTCGATCGCCAAAGCCCTGGCGAATCTTGGACGAAGTCCAAGGCTTTATCAGTCGAACGCTCCAACCGTTTCAGAAGTCTCGCACTTATTAAATTCAAGACTTAGACTGAGCTACGGGCCCTTGAATAGAGTTTCATCTAGTAACAATATAGGTTACTACCAGAATTATTGTGATTATCCCAATGGATAAAAACAATTTCTCTATCATAGGAAGTTATCTATATTAATCTATTAAAACCTTACTTTCTTCAATTAAATAGTAATATTTATAATAGTATTAAGAATTATAGAAGTATGGGTTTGGCATTGATTGAGAAGCCGATATATAAAATGTTCTTTGGTCTAAATGGACCTATTCCACTTATGGAAACCCAATATATTTTTGTAGAAGATGTAACTAATTTTTTTAGAACACAGCCCCACCTTATTGAGGATTTGATAAAAATAGGTGAAAAATCAGATTATGGATCTTCTGAAGTTCTTGCTGAAAGTTCTGTAGGAACAAAAGTAGATGGAAGTATTGGAGAAATAGAGCAAGAAATGGATAGACGATCCTTTGATATTTCATACGAAAACCCAATAACAAAAAAAACAGAAGTTCTTCATGCAAAAACTGAAACTATAAAAAGAAAAATGAAGAATCCTGTTGATCAAACATTAGAAACAGGTTCGACATATCCAGTATATAAGTTTATAACAACCCCTATATTTATAGAAAAAATTGATCCTTATATACTGGAGGAAGTGATGAAAAAAATAGAAATAGACAGCCCAAAACCATTTGGTGGAGGAACAATGATCCCGGTAGTAAGAGTTATAGAAACAACGAAACTTGTTGAAGATGAGAAAAAAGCAAATGCTGCAAGGGAAGCGCTGATAGAAATCGACTATAGAAAAGAAATAATGGAAGGAAAAATAAACCATCAAATAGAAGTTCTTGAATATGCAGTTGAAG
>JAQTSF010000052.1 GCA_028711485.1 Candidatus Iainarchaeum sp. | reverse complement strand
TTTCATCTTTATCATCCATAAAAATTTCACCTCTGTTTTACTTATAGAAATTTTTATTTTTAAACGAAACGTCGTTTAATCCATAAAAATTTCACCTCTGTTTTACTTATAGAAATTTTTATTTTTGAAATCAAAGATTTCAATCCATAAAAATTTCACCTCTGTCTTTCTTATTAAAATTTTTATTTTTGAAGCTCATACGAGCTTCAATCCATACCATCACTATGTTCGAATTACAAACCAAAATGTTTTAAAAACAAACCTATTATATACCTATCAGAATAAACACTTTTTATAATTTTAAGGTGATTTAAATGAAAATAGGAGAAAAAATACCCGATTTGGAAATAGAAATTTTCCATGAAAATGGAATAAAAAAAACAAATCTATCGAACTATAATGGAAAATGGCTTGTTTTGGCATTTTACCCTGCGGATTTTACTTTCGTATGTCCAACTGAATTAGAAGAATTGGCAGACAATTACGAGGAATTCAAAAAACAAGATGCAGAAATAATGAGTGTAAGTACAGACACTGCATTTGTACATAAAGCATGGAAAGATCATTCCCCGGCTATTAAAAAAATACAATTCCCTATGATTGCAGATCCTTCAGCAGTTATATGCAGAACATTTGGAACCTATATTGAAAAAGAAGGACTTTCATTAAGGGCTACCTATATAATTGATCCGGATGGAGTTATAAAATCTCTTGATATTCATGATAATAGTATAGGAAGAAGTGCAAAAGAAATTTTAAGAAGATTAAAAGCAGCGAAATATGTACGGGACAATCCTGGTTATGTTTGCCCTGCAAATTGGGAACCTGGGAAAGCAACCTTAAAACCAGATCTCACATTGATAGGAAAAATATAAATTAACTTTGTTTTTCTATAAACTAAAAAGGAGAATGATTTTATGAAAAAATATATATGCAAAGTTTGTAACTATATATATGATCCTGAAAAAGGAGATCCTGATTCAGGAATAAAACCAGGAACCGCTTTTGAAAGTATACCAAATGATTGGCTTTGTCCGGTATGTGGTGTTGGAAAAGATCAATTTGAACCATTAGAAAAATAATTTATTTAGGTGAACATATGAAAAAAACAGAACAAAATCTAAAAACAGCTTTTGAAGGTGAAAGCGCGGCAAGAAATAAGTATGATTATTTTGCAAAGGTTGCAAGAAATGAAGGTTATCACTACATCGCCAAAATTTTTGAAGAAACTGCAGAAAATGAAATGCAGCATGCAAAAGAGGAATTTAAACTTCTTAGCGGTATAGGCAATACAGTTTCTAATCTTAAAGAAGCTATAAAAGGGGAAAAATACGAACACCTGGAGATGTATCCTAAATTTGCGGAGGAAGCTGAAAAAGAAGGAAATAAGAAAGCTGCAGAATTATTTAAACAGATTGCAGAAGTTGAAAAAAGACACGGTGAAAGATATAAATTTCTCTTAAAAATGGTGGAGGACGGAACAGTGTACAAACGTTCCAAACCAATAAATTGGAAATGCAGTAAATGTGGTTATATTCATAATGGAAAAGAACCACCATCCGAGTGTCCTGCGTGCAAACATCCGAGAAATTATTATGAACCAGAATGTCTATGTTTTGGCGAGGGATGTGAAAATTGTTCTAAATAATGGTGAAAATATGACTGAATTAACACAAGTGTATAAATGCAATGTTTGTGGAAACATTGTTGAAGTAGTGCATTCGGGTGTTGGTCAATTAGTTTGTTGCAACCAACCAATGAATCTTCTAAAAGAATTTTCTCATGCTGAAGAAAAACAAGAGAAACATGTTCCATTCATAAAAGAAAAAATAAATGAACAACATTATGTTGTGCAGATTGGTGAAGTAGAACATCCAATGGAAGAAAAGCATTATATAGAATGGGTGGAAGTTATTGCAGACGACCAAGTTTATAAAAAATTTCTTAAGCCCGGAGAGAAGCCCATAGCAGAGTTCAAACTTCCTTCAAAACCAAAGAATAAATTGGTATTCAGGGAATATTGTAATTTGCATGGATTATGGAAATTGGAATTAGATGTTTAAAAGGTGATTTTATGAAAATAAATAAGAAAGTCGAAGAAGCTCTTAATGAGCAAATAAATAAAGAGTTATTTTCATCCTATCTCTATTTATCAATAGCTGCGAATTTCAGAGGAAAAAACCTTCATGGTTTTGCACATTGGATGGAAGTGCAGTCAAATGAAGAGCTTGAGCATGCAATGAAAATTTATCATTATATATATGAAAGAGGTGGGGAAGTAACCCTTGAAAAATTAGATAAACCAAAAACAAAATGGGATACATGTGAAGAAGCACTTAATGAAGCCTATGAGCATGAAAAATTTGTAACAAAAAGCATCGAAGATCTTGTAAAACTTTCAAGAGAGGAAAATGATTATGCAACTGAAAACATGCTCCAATGGTTCATAAAAGAACAGGTTGAAGAGGAAGCATCAACAGAAGAATTATTAATAAAATTAAGAATGGTTGGAGAAAAAGGAAATGGGCTATATATGCTTGATAAGGAACTTTCCAACAGAAAAGAGTAATCTTTTTTATTTTAGATAATTATAAAAATATGTGTATGCAAATAGATATTTATGATTAGCACTAGAGCATCTACTAGAACTCATAGATCTGTTAGACTAGGTCTGAGTTTTGGTAGGCATTTCAGCAGAAGCGATGCACTTGAATTTAGGAAACATGCAGAAGCATTTAGGCCAGATGTTATAGTGCCCGAGATGTTATACCCAAAAAATGGTAGCTTAAGATGCCTTAATTATGAAGCAAATGAACAGATGAGGGTAATACGTGGTTCAGATAGTAGAGAAATTGAACTAATAAGACGTCTTTCAGATTCTAATCCTTATCATAATGAACTTGCGAGAGTAGTAATAGATTTATCCCAAGCGATTTTATATATTGAAGAATATACTCCATTTTCTTTAAGACGGTATCGCAGAGATATAGAGGTATTTTCAAAGTTATTTGATCGAAGAGCAATACAGGCACTAAAATCCGGGGATGTTGGGTATGTTTTGGAAAAATTTGAAAGATATTTTAGGGCAGTTTCTTCCTTTTATTACTATCGTAATCTATTTATTACAGAACAATTATCAAAAGCAGGAGAATTAATACCATTACATCTACCAGACTTTTCACATGAGGGAGAACTCAGGGTGCTTGCAAGATTTGGTCAGGCGCATCTTCAAGTTGCAGATCTTCTTGAACAATCAGGCGTCTCTTTTGATTTTTTTAATTCTACTCCTCCGCGTTATTACACTCAGATGCATATAGCTCTTTCAAAAGATCCTTCTCAACCCATTACAGATGACGTACTATTAAGAACAATGTTTTCATTCATTCATTCAGGATTTGGTTTAATGGAATCTCACGAAAAAGATGTTGAAACAGAAGCAGTTGTCTTTGAAAGAATTGGAGGAAGCAGAGGATTTTTAGTTATTATAATTGATTCTGCTGAAAGAACTTCCATTTCCCCATTCCGTAGTCCCAATGATACGTTTCTTAGTGAATTAAAATCCAGAATTTCTAATGTTTGAAATGCCTTATTCCTGTAAATAGCATTGCCATTTTATGTTCATTTACAGCGTCAATAACCTCTTTATCTCTTATTGAACCACCTGGCTGTATTACTGCAGTAACTCCTACTTCAGCAGCTTCATCTATCGCATCTCTAAAAGGCAAAAATGCTTCCGAAGCCATGCAGCACCCTTTCAAATCCCTTCCATATTCTTTTGCAACCATTCCGGCTATTTTTGCAGAATCCACTCTTTTCATTTGTCCAGCGCCTATTCCTACAGTTGCCCTGTTTTTAACATATACAACAGAATTTGAAACAACATATTTTGAAATTTTCCATGCGTAAAGTAAATCTTCTATCTCTTCTTTATTAGGCTCTCTTTTGCTTACAATCGTTAATTTTTCTTCATCATAATCTAGTTTATCAACATCTTGAATCAACATTCCCCCTACAATGCTTCTATATACTTTATGATTTTCTCTTACTATAGGGAATTTAGGTTTTCCAATATCCAAAAGCCTTATCTTTTCTTTTGTTTTGAATATTTCAAGCGCTTCTTTTGAAAATCCAGGAGCTATAACTACCTCTATAAAGGAAGAGCATATTTTTTCTGAAAGTTTTTTTCCAACTTCCCTATTAAGTGCGATTATCCCTCCAAATGCAGCTTTGGGATCTCCTGAAAAAGCAACATCATACGCTTCTTCAATTGTTTTTCTTGTAGCAACTCCGCAAGGATTATTATGTTTAAGTACAACTGCTGTAGGCTCACCGAAGTTCCTTACTATTTCAAATGCAGAATTTCCATCTAATATATTATTATAAGATAATTCTTTTCCTTGAAGCTTTCTGGAATTTGGCAGGGAAAATCCCACATCGCCATCCTTGTAGAATGCGGCAGTCTGATGATTATTTTCTCCATATCTCAAATCATTTATTTTATTAAAGCTGGAATTAAGGTATTTAGGATAGTCTAGTATTTCAAATGTTTTTCTCAAATAATTCTCTATTACTACATCATAATGAGAAATATGCTCAAATGCTTCCACTGCTAGCATTTTTTTTGTATTTTCAGATACTCCCCCTTTTTTTATCTCTTCTAAAATTTCCCCATATCTATAAGGATTGCATACAATAACCACATTTTTATAATTTTTAGCTGCCGCCCTTACTAATGTTGGTCCCCCTATATCTATATTCTCTATAGCTTCCTCGATTTTAACATCTTTTTTTGAAATTGTTTTTTCAAATGGGTATAAATTTACAACCACTAAATCTATCAATCCTATTTTATTTTTTTTAGCATCTTCAATGTGATTTTTTTTGCTTCTGTCTGCCAGTATTCCCCCATGAATTTTAGGATGTAATGTTTTAACTCTTCCATCCATCATCTCAGGAAATCCAGTAATTGAACTAACTTCTATATTTTTTATTTTATTTTCAGAAAGCAGTTTTGAAGTTCCTCCGCTGGAAATTATTTCTATTCCTAATCTATCAAGTTCTCTACAAAAATCAACAATTCCCTCTTTCTCAAATACGCTTACTAAAGCTCTTTGAATAGCCATAAGAACACGATTATTATTACATAAATAAAAGATTATTTAAAATATCACTTATTTTCCTTTATTGTCTGGATCTTGTTCTATTCTTCTCCATCTTTCCATTAATCCTCTTTCCACTAGCAGCATTTCTGATCTAAATTCAACTGGACCATGTTTTGGTATTGATACTCCTCCATGCATTCTAAGAAGTTTTTCTTCTAAAACACTCAACCCCGCATTTTTAATATATCTATTCCATCCTTCTATACTATCTATCTGACCTGCAACTTTTCTTCT
>JAQTSF010000051.1 GCA_028711485.1 Candidatus Iainarchaeum sp. | reverse complement strand
ATGATCAAATTGAGCAAGTGTTTTTGTAGGAGTGCCGTCTATCATCTGTGCTGAAGAAGTCTGAACAGTAATTTCACCGCTGCCTACATTTTTAACTTCATAAGGTCTGCCTATGATTCCTATTGCTGTAGGCAAAGTAACAGCAAAAGGACTTGCAGAGGAGCATTCTACAAAGAAGTCTGTATTATCTAATGTCCTCTCTCCTGAAATAATTCTGTAAGGGTCTTGGTTAGCATAGCAAAAAGTAAGAGGTTGCATAACAGATTCTCCTGATCCACTATCCCAAATAGGAGCAGGATGCCAAGTAGTAGCTAACCGATATCCCTCTTGAGCTAAAAATTCATCAAAAAGCCACTGAGACGCATTATTATCCGTAGCAATAATGCCAAATTTTGATGCTTTTCCCCAATGACTTTCAGGAATAATTGCAGTAATTATAGCAAGTTTCCAAGTATCATCAACGGTATTATCTAATATAAAAGAATCCAAAATTGTATAATCATCTTCATTCTCTTGTATCACTCCATAAACAACACCGTTGCCTGATAAACATTGATAATAAAAAGTAAAGGTATATTCTCCTTGTTTTTTAAACACTCCTATTGAAGTAGCAAAATATCCATTTATAGAACTACTAGGAAAAGTAATCTTTGCAGAGTAAGTACCTGATACTGCTATTATTGATTGTTCAACATTTGCAAGATAAGTCTGCCAACCTCCATCAGGAACTACTTTTGTACCGACAGTCCAAGATTCAACTCCAGAATTAGCAATAAGATTTTGAAAAGAATGCTTTAAACGAATATTCTCTCCTGATAGATCAGAATTTAAAAATCCTCCTATTAATCTATTTTCTCCCGTCTTTCCTATAAACAATCTTCCGTTGTCTGAAGAAAATCCGGGCTCTGCTACTTCAAGAAGAGGAAAACTTGCTTCAGCACCATTATATATTTCAATTATATCTCTATTTCGATCTACCATGACCCACCACTTAGTTTATTAATTTTATTCCCTGTTCCTCCGAGATTTCTGACTTTAACACCTGCATTCTGAATAGCATTAAATCCACTATTATTATTTGTGCTTGAATTAAGTACAATTCCTATATCAGCAGCTCCACTATTAACCATATTAATTGGATTGTCGTTTATTGTATTATTCTGTCCTCCTCCTCCAAGAAGTGAAATGTAATTAACTGAAATACCATTTCTATAAGTTGCTGAAGCAGCATTTATCTTAATCGGATTTGAAGTAAGAACTGAATTATTCCCTCCGTGGTAAATACCAGAAACACTTCCTACTATTAAAGCAGTTTTCAAATCAATAGGATTGTTTGCAACCGTGTATTCACCAGTAGAAGAAGGCATAAGATAAATACCAAATACTCCATTAGATACATCATTTGTATCAAGAGTTATTGAATTTCTTGAAATTTCCCCTTTTGCTGATTGAACACTAATAGCTGCCCAAGTGCTTAACAAAGAACCTGAAAATCCCGTTAAAGAATTACCTGCAATTTTAGCAGAAAGAATTACAGGTATTGTGGAAGGTATAAAATCAAAACCTTTATACATTATATCTTTGATAATATTATTAAAAATTTCAAGCTCAAGGGCATTTCCATAAACTGAAGCATTCTTTTGTTTGATACAAAGATTCGTGGAAAATAACAACTTATAAGGGTAAATTGTTTCTCCTAAAAACCCGTATCTACCTTCATTAAATTCACAGCTTTTTATTGAATAACTATTATTTTGTGTTTTATAACAATAAACTCCGATATCACCTGTTGTTAGTAAATTCTCATCTTTGAGATTAAAAACAATATTTTCAAATTCAACATCGGCAATATTGTTAGCAACAACTGTTCCTTGAATATCAAACATTTTAGAAAAAGAAGAAGTATTAACACTTTGAATTGTAAAATTTTTAAAAGTAAATCCAGTAGAAACATCAAGCAGCTTAAACAAATCAAGTCCTGCTGTATTTCTTATAATAACTCCGCTTTTAGTCTGTCCTTCAATATCAAGATGTTTGTTAGGAAGTATAATTAAAGCACAATCATAAGTTCCATTCTTAATATAAATCTTACCTCCTCCTGAAGGCAAACTATCAATAGCAGAAATTAAATCAGTAAATGTACCAAGAACAGAAGTAGGTCCTACAGTAATATCAATCTTTTGATTTCTGCACTGTTCAACTTTTGTAGCAACAAGCACCGAAGAATTTCCAAATACATCAATACTTTTAATTTCTATCTGTATGTTTGCATTGCCCCATCCTTGAAGCTCTTTTTCAGTTGTTGTCAAATCCCTAAAATAAATATTCTTGGGAGTTTCAAACCAATCACTCCAAGCATAATAAGATGTCCAAGAACCAGAAGCAAAAGCAGTTCTAACAAGATACCCTCTTAAATCATTTTCTGTATTATTAGGCCAAGAAAAAGTAACCCCGTCTTCATAAGACTCAGAAGTAATTATTCCTACCGCAGCAGGAGCAGTATTTGTTACTGTTAATCGTGTTGCTGATTCAGAGACAGTCAACAACCTTGTTCTTGCCTTAACCTCAAAAGCAAAAGAAGAAACAGGAACTCCGTCATTGTCAAGAGAGTTTTGTGTTAGAGTGTAGGTAAAAAATATATCAGTTGTGTAATGCTGACTAAGAAGTATTCCTCCTGTTGAATAAACAGAAACTTCATAATCTTTAAACCATTTATTAGGCCCTCTATATCCTGCTCCTAATTCTTCATTACCAGCTCCTATACTATTATCAACAGAAGAGATAGCATTCCAAGTTATTGTGCAATTCTGTCCGTCAAATTCATCTTCATTAGGATGATCTTTGATTGATATTCCCGAAACTCTTCTTTTAAGATATTCAGAATAAAATCTTGGTTCATCTAATACTGTAATCTGTTTCGTTTTCAGCTCAGAAGAAGGAGAAGGAGTGTTTACAAAATTCCAACAGTTGATGCCAATTTCATAAGTCTTTCCAATTGCCACATTTTCAATTGTAGCAAAGAGTGTATTCCTGACAAACTTTTGAGTAGTCCATCTACCAAATGTACCGTCAGTAAGCTTCTCCCTCAAATAAATAGCAGCTCCTCCATAAATCGTATTTGTTCCTGTTCTCCAATTAATAAGAATTTTAACCCTTAAAGCATCAGAACTGTCTGTCGATGCTTCAGTTCTTAGATTTATCTCTGTTACATGAACATAAGGATCAAGGGCAGAATAATTTATAGTAGGAACTGTTGGTGAATTTGTATCTCCTGTATAAATATTTGCATCATACTCAACAGCAATTATAGAAACCTGTTGATCCCCTGATTTTGTCATTTTTACAATTCTAAAAGGCTTGTAAGAAATATTGACTTCCCCAAACGTAAAGATATCATACTGAGCAGGAATAGTTGAAAAACTTCCGCCGATTGTAAGAGTAGAGTAAGAACCAGCAGGCAAAGCAATAGATTTTTCGACAATTGTATCATCAGCTAATCGAATACAAATTTCATAGTTCTTTGCAGCTTCAAGAGTGACTTCTTGATCTAAAGTAACAGTTGTAGAAGTAGCAGAAACAACCCTACCTCCAAAACCCCACTGAGGAATAGAATGTCCTACTCTAACAACATCCCCTACTGTACAAGCTATAGCATCAATATCAACATTGAATTCAATAGTTCTTGTCAGATACTGATTACAAAGGAGTTTAAACTTAGCAGCTCTCCAAGCTTCTGAAGTCTTTGTAATTCCCATCAATTGAAGAGTAGATTTATTATTAGGCTTATTAATTTCAGAGCTTACAAGAGTATATTTATCCCTTTCGTAGTCTCTTTCACTATTGATAAAATCGACTTCAATCTCTCCTGCACGTTCATCATCACTTAAAAAAGATTCTTTGAAAGAATCAATACCTATGTTTCCAATAGTAAAAAGTTGACTTTCTGTTGTTTCTTTGTCAACAACAACAGTAATAGTTGTTCCGTTCCAAACTAATGCTGCTCTGCCTGTTTCAGCAACTTTCCAAGCAGCAGTCCAAGTATCAAACTGAGAATCGAAAACTCCATTAAAAGTTATTCGTTTCTCTTCTCCTGCTACAAGTGTATCACACCAATCAGCCCACTCAGAAAACTTAAGATAGTCAATATAAGAAGGATTATATCCATCATATCGATTGACAGTAAGATCATCATTAAAAACAGGTTGAGTAAGAATATCATAACACACCCATGCAGGATTGTTAGAATAAATAACCGACCAAGTTTCTGTAACAGAATTGTAAACTCTAATTAATAGACCTTCAACAAGACATGAAAACTGAAGACTGCCAGAAATCTCTTCAGTAGCAAGAGATTTAATTCCAACAAGGGCCATTCTTGGATATCTAAAATCATCATAGTAAACCTCTGTTATCTTACTACACTGTACTTGGTCACCATATCTTGTATTATTTGTATTTGCAGCAAGCCTTGTGATTCTTATATCATACTTTCCTCTTGGTAAATTTGGAAGAAGAAAAGTTCTAGTCAATAATTGGCTACTACTCCCTGTAAGAGAATATTGATAAATTTCTTGAGTAGTATATTTAGTCCCGAGAGGAATCCACCTCCAAATAGATGTTTTTGATACCCAATCAGAAGGATCAAGATGAATATCCCATTCTTCTTTATTAACAACATCTCCCTCAAGATGATCAGCATAATTTGTAGAACCTTGTTCTAATTCAATCCATCTCCGAGGCATTTATCCTACTCTCCCTCCACCACCTTCTGTCGAACCATCTACAAAATCAGAACCATCTGCGGCAGAATCATTTGAATCTGAAGAATCATCATCCCAACTTCCTTTACCTCTCCAATATCCTCTACTCCATCTTGAATTTTCAGTAAAGGTAACATCAACATCTTCAAACTCAGTGGCAATATGCGTCCAATTAGCATCTCCTTGTTTTCTTATTTCAACAGTTATAGGAACACTATAAGACTCGAAAGCTCCTTGATCATTAACATAATATAAACCTCTTAATGCACTTATTTCTATTTCAAGCCCATCAAAATCATCACTTTCTGTAGTAAATTGAAAATAGCTTCCATATTGAAGAAGACCGTTTGCCTGAACAAACTCAATTTTTGTATCATTAAATCTTGGCACAACATCTTGATTTAAAAACCCTTTCCGAACAACTAACTCAACACTTCTTGAAGAAAGCTCTGCACTTTGAAGAAGCTGATTGTTAATTTTATAATCATAAATTTTATTAAGAGGGCCGTATCCTAAACAAATAAGAACACTTGCAAAAAAATGAGTATCTACAGCATCAATAAAAGCTGTAATGATATTTCCGTATACTTTATTTAGTCCATAGATTCTAGGAATAACAATGCCTTGTTCTTGCACAGTTTGAGGGTTCCAAGAATAAATTTGTGAACGCTCTGTATTAAGAGCATGCATAGAAGCAAGCACTTTAGAAGGCGGAGCAGTTGCATTTACAAGCATTGAAC
>JAQTSF010000050.1 GCA_028711485.1 Candidatus Iainarchaeum sp. | reverse complement strand
CGTGTGCTCTTCCGATCTATAATGAAGTAAAGATTACTCTTTCAACTTCCTCAGGTTTATTTCAGTCTTCCTATCCACTTATTGCAGAACTTGAACATGATTTTCACACTGAAAGCAAAGGGCTTTTCTGGCTTAAAATGGCAAATGAACTCAATGAGGTTGTTATAAGTGAATAATAAAAAATATTTAAAAGGTCAAGTGGCAATTAATTTGAACTCATCGTTCAAAGCTCGCAACCTTCGCGGGCAGGTTGCGACCGAATTCTTTGCATATGCTTCAATTTTTCTTATGGTTGTAATTTTTACTGCATCCTCAGTTTATTTTATGCAAGATAGCGAGCAGGCATATTATGAATATCAGCTTATGATTGAAAACGGTCAAAGATTTGCTTCTGCATATAATCTTGTTGCAGGTGCTGGAAAAGGATTTTCTTACAATATGAGTTTCCCGACTACCATTTTAGGTTATCCTTACAATGTTTCTTTTGTAGAAAATAATTCCATTGTAATAGAATGGGAAGGCCCGCATGGAAAAATGATTTATCCTCACGTAATGACACCATATTCTCTTGAATATGGAGGATGTATTGATACTTCAATTACATCAAATAGAGGAGTACTAAAGAGCGATATTGGTAAAAATGAAATAAGTTTTATAAACTCAGGTGATAAGATTCAAATACTGCAAGGAGGTAGCTGTCCATGAACAGAAAAGGAGTTTATTTTAGTTTTGATGCCATAATTGCTTCAATTATATTTATGCTCACAGTGATATCCCTTCTTTCTTATTGGTACAGCGTAAGGGAAATGGTGATGTCTGAAGACTCTTTGCTTAGTGAGGAAGCCCAAAGAATCTCTAATCTTGTTTTCCTTCCAACAGCAGATAATGAATTTGGTTTTGCACTTTCTTATAATACTAAAACACTTAATTATACAAAAATACATCAATACGCGGATTATATTTCAAATAATAATATAGATTTGAAAGGAGAATTATATACTCCTTATGAAACAGTGATTGTTTTCCAATTTTATGAAGTTCAGTTTGGTCAGCTTTTCTTGAAATCAGAACTCACAATAGGTAATTCTATTTCTGATCCAAAATCCGTATCAAAAACAGTAAGAATTGCATCAGTTGATAACAAACAAATTGCGAAAATATCTGTTTTAGTGTATAAGAGCTAATTTACTAAACAACTGCGGTGCGCAAGCCACTTACTTCACTTGTGACAAGCATCGCAGCGAGAAAGACTTGTGCAAGTGCTTGCCCTAAAGGCCTTCTCTAAAAACAAACTAAAGCTGCGACCTTTAGGCCGCAGTTGTTTACCCCATATTTTTAAACTTTACTATGCTTATCTAATCTACTTCTTTCAGTTCTGGAAACAGAGCGAGCCTAAAGAGGCGTTATTATGGTAAAAATACAAAAAACAAACACCAACCTTGTAGGATTAATAAACAGGCTGAGACAGGAAAAAAGGCCTTTTTGGAAAAAGGTAGCTGAGATGCTGTCAAGACCTAGAAGCAGAATGATTACACTTAACATAAGCAAACTTGAAAAATTAGGAAACGAAGGTTCTACTATTCTTGTTCCCGGAAAAGTTTTGGGGGACGGGAGAATTTCAAAGAAATTCAAAGTTGCTGCGTTAAACTTTAGCGGATCTGCAAAAAAACAAATAACAAGCACTGGCGGAAAAGCAGTAAGTATACTAGAGCTTGTTGATTCTGGGGAGGAACCTAAAAATATTATTCTTCTCTCATAGGTGATTTTATGATTATAGTTGATGGAAATGGAATGGTTTTCGGAAGGGTTGCTTCTAAAATATCCAAGGAGCTCATGACAGGTAAGGAAGTAGTTCTTGTGAATGCAGAAAAGATATTAATCTCAGGATCACCACATGCTATCATAGAAAGATACAAAACCAAAAGAGATCTTAAAAATAAAGCAAATCCAGATAAATCTCCAAGATGGCCAAAAGTACCAGAGAGATTTGTTAAAAGATTAATAAGAGGTATGCTTCCATGGAAAAAGCCCAGAGGAAAATTAGTGTTTAGTAATTTAACTGTTTATTCAGGGATTCCGAAAGATATCAAAGAATCTCCTGTTATTTTTGAAGAATGTAGGCCTAAGAATATTTCAAAATACATATCAATTTCAAAATTATGCCGAATGTTTGGTTATGAGGGATGATTATGGTTAAAAAAGAAGATGTTATTTCTGAACAAAAAGAAGAATCAAAAAGATTAAGAACAAAGAAAAAAGTTCCTAAAAAACCAAGGGATGAAAACAAACCAAAAGAATCTAAACCTGTTTCAAAAAAGAAAAAATCCTCTAATTTTTCAAATTCAAGAGGAAAAAGAAAAAAAGCTATTGCAAGAGCAAGTGTAAGACCTGGAAAAGGAAATGTGAGAATAAATAAAATGGCAGTGAGCGGAATAAACAATAAATATATACGAAATCTTGTTCTCGAACCTGTTAAACTTGCAGGTGAAAAAGCACTTTCAGTCGATATTTCAGTTAATGTATCTGGAGGCGGAGTTTTGGGGCAGGCACAATCCTCAAGAACAGCAATTGCAAGAGCATTAGTAGATTATTTTGCTGATGATTCATTGAAATCTTTATATTTGGAAAGAGATAGATCATTGCTAATTGAAGATTCAAGAAGAGTTGAAAGCAAGAAATACAAAGGTCCTAAAGCAAGGGCAAGATATCAAAAATCATACAGGTAGGTGTATCGAATGGAATTCCCTATAAGATGTTTCAGTTGTGGTTCGGTTATAGCTCAATTATATGAGAGCTATAATGAACTATTAAAAGCTGGGAAATCTCCTAAAAGCGCGTTGGATGAATTAAAGATTGATAAATACTGCTGCAGGAGAATGTTCCTTTCGCATGTTGATATTATGGGTGATGTAGCAAAGTATGAGAAAAAAGATTGAATTTCAATTTTTATTCATTCGGGGCCGTTGTTTTGAATGACGATTCATTCAAAGCCGTCCCCTCATATCTATTCGGGGCCGTGAGGTAAAGCTTTTGAAAAACTTCTGGTTTTTCATTGCGCAAAACCTGGTTATCCTGTGGCCTTGGGGTGGCCATTATCTGAGACCTCTTATGAGGCAGAAATTCAAATCTTCATCAATTCCGTTGATGAATTTTTAACGGATCAAGTGAAAGTTAAAATCTCGGCGGCCCCATTTTAAGATAATATGTTTATGAAAAGATTGTGAGGTTTTTATATGGAAGAAGAAAATGTAAAAAATATTCATGAAGATGATTCTTCAGGTTTGTTAACAGGAAAAGAAAATTATCTGGAATCCGGAGTCCACATAGGTACTAAAGTTAAAAATAATGATATGAAGGATTTTATCTTCAAAATTAAAGAGAACACCGGAGTTTATATCTTGGATATAAGCAAAACTGATGATCGATTAAGAAAATTGTCAAATCTGCTTTCAAAATATGATCCTTCAGAAGTGCTTGTAGTAGCTTCCAGAGTATACTCCAGCAGCGCTGCTTCAAAGTTTTCAAAACTCACAGGCATTCAACTTATGAAGGGAAGATTTACCCCCGGATCAATGACAAATCTCAAAACAAAAACATTTAGAGAACCGTCGATTCTTTTTGTGTGTGATCCCAGAGGAGAAAGACAGGCTATCTCCGAGGCTGCAAAAGTAGGTATTCCTATAGTTGCACTTTGTGATACTGATAATGAAACCAGATTCCTTGATTTTATTATTCCTGTTAATAATAAAGGTAAGAAATCTCTTGCATTGGTTTTTTATCTGCTTTCAAGAGAAATTATGCTCAAACAGGGAAAAATCAGCAATTACAGTGATTTCAAGTTCTCTCCGCAATATTTTGAACAATTGGAAGACTTTTAATTCTCAGTTGAAAGAAATTCTTCCAAGCAAAGTTGTTTAGTATTGCTTCCAGCTATTAATTCACAGATTGAACTATCATTATTCTTTTTTGCAGAAGTTCTATAGCAACTATCCTTCCAACTAATCATTCCTATTTCTTCACATTTTTCCGGAGGTAATGGAGTTCCTTCTTGATTTATTGCATTATTATAACAAAGATATTTTGACTGTGTCTCAACTTTATTACATAATGCAGGTTCATAATAATTTATTGCAAATGTGTAGTAGCAGCTTTCATAATTAGAGGAAGCTCTAGGATCAATGTTATCACATCCAGCTATGTCTCCGGTACTTATAGAATAAACTCTCAAACACTTCCATCTGTCATTAAAATCATAAATCTTTTCACAATATTTATACTTTTTTTCTTCTATTGCAAAATGAAGATAACAATTATATGAATAAACACTATCTTCGCTTATACTATCACACAATTTTGAATTTTTGGTTACCATTGCATAATTATAATTACAATAATCCTTTTCAGAAAGAAGAACCAATTCATTGCATTTGTTTTTTCCTTCTACTAAGGATTCGCATGTTACTTTTTCCCATACCTTGCTAAAAAGTTCACAAGCTTCACCATCCTTATTCAACTTTGCATATTCATAGATACAACTCTCACTTTCACAAAATCCGACATCATTATTTTCTAATGCCATGCATATTTCTAATTCCACATCCTCTTTATTGTAACAAGGATCAATCAATAATCCACATTCATTCCTCTCGTTCTCTTCAAGTGCCCAGCATAAATCAGTATTATTGTTCTCTAGAGTAAATTCAAATATGCAATTTTTCTTTTTATTATAATCATCAACTCTCATACATGCTTCTTCTTGATAAGAAGAAAGAGCTTCATAACATTCCTGCTCTTTAATTTCAAGTTTTTCGCACAAAGAATAATTTTTTGTTGAAATTGCAAGACCTAGTATATATTCCTCGCTATTTATATCAACGTCCCCATTTGTTGTATTATCAGTAGTTTGATTCGGGATAAGTATTATACCTCCGTTTTCATTTTGATTTGTCATAACTGCATATAATATTATAATAATCAAAATAACTGCTAACGCAGCCCATACTAAATCAAAACCTGGCTTTTTGCTTTTTCTTTTAAAGTTTCCTAAGTCTATTGTTTCGGATGGTCCTGGTATTCTTTTCATAGTTGAAACTAAAATCAAAAAATTTTTAAATAGGAACTTGTTCATCCGTGATAAAAAAGAATAGTTGATTGAAAAACAAAGGATTAGTACAAATAATTTTTGCGGCTGCCGTGAGAATTCTAATTTCTTATGTGTTTACAATTTTTTAAAATTATTTGCCCAAGCAGGTGCCCGAGCAAGTTGATCGACAGCCGCGAATTCAAAACAGTTCATTATCTTTTTTTCTTAGTTTTCTTTTTTGCTTTTTTTGCTTTTTTCGCCAACTTACTCACCCCGTTTATTTTATAAAGAAACTAAAAAACAAAAACAATTTAAATATTCCCCTATTTGGAATTAATGAAAAAATAAATTTTATTTTTTAATTTTCATTTTTATTTTTGTAAACTTTTTGCATCTTACGACTTAAAAATTTGATGAAAATATTTTCATATGAATATA
>JAQTSF010000049.1 GCA_028711485.1 Candidatus Iainarchaeum sp. | reverse complement strand
TACACGACGCTCTTCCGATCTTCAACAAATAGTTTTATAGTTTATTATTGGAATATTTCATTATGAATTTTGATGAAGCATGTGAGGAAGCAAGAAAAATTGCATTCTCTTTCTCAAATCCTTTAATCGTTCATCATTACGATGCCGACGGCATAACCAGTGGTTCTATAGTTGTTTCCGCATTTAGAAAAGAATTCAGAAATTATAGAGTAAAATGGATAAAAAAACTTGATGAACATTCTTTCTCGAAGATAAAAAAAGAAAAGGAAATAATCTTTGTGGATCTAGGCTCAGGAAATGAAATTGTTGATGAACTTAAAGATGTTCTTGTAATAGATCATCATCAGCCCAAAGAACTAAAAAAGCCGCAAATAAATCCTTTATTGTATGGAATAGACGGAGGAACTGAACTCAGCTCTTCAGGAACAGCTTATTCAGTGTTCAAAAATAATATAGATCTTGCAATTGTGGGTGCCGTAGGAGATATGCAATATCCTCTTATAGGAAAAAACAGGGAAATTTTGGAGCAGGGTGTTAAATTAAATGAAATAACTGTTGAGTTTGATCTTAGATTATATGGCCGTTCTTCTCGTCCACTTCCACAATTTCTTTCTTATTCTGATGAGGTCTATATTCCTGGAATTACTTATAATGAAAGCAATGCATATGTCTTTCTTCAGGATCTTGGTTTAATAAATGAAAAAAATGCATTAAATTCTTATCTTGATTTAACTGAAGATGAGAGAGCTGTTCTAAAAAAAGGTCTTATTAATCATTTGATAGCTAAGGGCTATGAACAAACTGCAAAATATTTAATAGGAGAAATTTATCTGCTTTCAAGAAGGCCTCTTCGTTCTGGTTTATACGATGCTTCTGAATTTTCGACTATACTAAATGCCTGCGGAAGACATGGTATGGCTAATATAGGTGTGGGCGTTTGTTTGGGCGAAGAGGAGGCCTACAAAAAATCCCTTGAACTTTTGAAATATCACAAAACAAAAATCAGGGAAGGACTACTTTTTGCAAGGGATAATATTTGTGATTTAGGATCATTTTTGTTTATAGATGGGAGAGGAGTTATAGATGAAGGCATAATTGGGATAGTTTGTGGAATGATGCTCACTCAGTTTGATAAAAAGCCTTTAGTTGGAATAGCTATTGGAGAGGAAAATACAATTAAAATTTCTACAAGGGCAAACAATTCTCTTATTTCCAAAGGTCTTAATCTAGGAAAATCTCTTTCGCATTCTTCAAAAAATATAGGCGGATCAGGAGGAGGGCACAAAATAGCAGCAGGTGCTTCCATTCCAAAGGATAAATTAGAGGAATTTTTATTGGAATTTGCAAATTTTATTAGTCAATCATCGTAATTTTTTTCCAATTTTTCAAAATATTTAAAAACAATCTCTTCTTTTCACTAATCATGGGAGTAAAAGAAAATGCTTTGATCTTTGAGCTTGCAAAACCATCCATAGAACCATTCGGAGTAAAAATCGTATGGTCAGTATGGTATACAATGAATGCAGTTCATCAGGCAAGAAGAAAAGCTGTTTTTGATAAATACAACCCTCTCGAAGCCCATAGATTCTTATAACCTAATTTTTTAAATATTTCATACCATTCCTATTTAGTGATTTTATGGAGATTAAAGATTTAGGTTTATTACTTTTAGCAGTAATTTTATTTTTTGGAATTGCTTATCTCATTTCTCAATATGGAATTTTACTTTCCCATCCTACTGATGAACCAACCCCAGAAGAAATATACCTATCTTTTCTTGATAATCCTCAAGATGAGTATTATGCTGTTTATGAAGTAAATAATGATGGATTTACGAGTACTTTAGTTTTATCTAAGAAAGAGGAAATTATTTATACAAAATATTACAATCCGCTATATTCAAAAGAATTATATTATTCACCAGAAACCTCACTCATCTGCATTGATTTTAATAGTAAAAAAATGTGTGCAGTTCCTGTTAATTCTTCAGAACTATTAGATGAATTATCCCTAATGAAGAAAGACCACCCTATAAAAGAAAATTTTGATCAAACAAAGGAATATAATACTCCATTAATAGAAAAAGGAGCGTTGTTCTTTTCAGATGAAACAGAGAAAAAAACATTTGGGGAATACACCTGTAATTCTATAAAATATACTATTGATTATACTAAGCTGAGCATTCAGGATTTATATGCTCTAAATATCTCAGAAACTCAAATTCAGGTTTTTTCACCATTTAATCTAGAATTATGTTTTGGTACTAACAATCAAAAAGTATTTGATAGTATAAATTATTCTATTTTAGGGGTTGAAAAATACTATTATTCAACACTTATCAATTATTCTACATCTTCAGAAACAATTATTTTTCCAGAGGCAAATACAAATGAATCTGAACTAACAACACTTCTAAATGATCTTTCTTCTGCTATGAAAAATGCGTATGATTGTGTTTATTCAGAGGATATTGATAGTTGTTTTAGAGATAAAGCACTATCAGCCAACAATGAGGCTTATTGTGAACTTTCAGGTTCAAAAAGAGACAATTGTTTATCTATAATTGGATTCAAAAAGCTTGACGTAAACATATGCAGTAAAATATCAGAAAGCGAAATAAAGGATGGTTGTTATCTCCAAGTTGCTGCAAAATTAAATGATTCTACAATATGTTCATTAATTTCCAATCCTGAAATATTAAGTAATTGCACAAATCTTATTCAGTAATAAGATCTTCAATCAATTCCGGAACAGGCTCTGCATTTAGCCCAAAATTAAGGTATTTTAATTCATTTAAACTAAGCCATCTATACTCCAGATGCTCTTCTGATATTTCAACCTTATCACTTTCTGTTTTTCCTAAGTATATCAAATATATTGCGTGCTTGTCTTTACCTTCCTTTTCATAAACTGCTGATGTTGCACCAACAAAAAGTACGTGGGAGGGCAAAAGCCCGGTTTCTTCTTTTGATTCTCTTTGAGCAGCTTCTTTTGGAGTTTCCCCCCATTCTACTTTTCCGCCTGGAAACTCCCAAAATCCATTTTTCCTCTTTAAAACCAGAATTCTTCCATTGTTTGTAAGAACAGTATAAACATTTAATTCTTGTACTTTCACATCATCCGCCTTCGTCTTATCTGATCAGGGTCTAGTTTCCCAAACAATTGGTCAACCTTACTCTTATCAAGATACTCCAAATCATTATTGCAGCATGAGCATTTGAATGAATTTTTGGAAGCATCTACAAAATCCACCAAAGAGTCAAAACCGCATTTTTTACAATAATACTTTTCTATCTCAGAATTAAAAATAACATTTTTTTCATTATCTATTCTCTTTGCCCATTCAACTATATTTTTTTTATTTAAAGACCAGCTATATGAATACCATCCGGTTTCCCCATCCTTTCTTCTTTTATATTCAACGAATCCTTCTCCATGCATTCTGTTTAGGGTAGACCTAATATCACTTATTTTTACCTTGAGTTTTCTTGCGATTTCTTCATCACTTACCCCATAAGGGTAATTCCGTATGACTTCAAGTGCGTTTTCACCACCCAATGCAACCATAACCTGCCTTGCGTAAGCATCTGAAAACAAATTTTGCATCTCTTTTTTATCTTTTTCACTTATAACATGCTCAACGCTTTTTTTCTTAATTTCTACATTTTCTTTTCCGGTTTTTTTAACGACTTTTTTATTGATTTTTATGGCATTTTTCTTGCATTGTTTTTTAACGGCTTTTTGCTTTTTTCCCTTATTCCTGATTTTAAGCATTTTTCTTTTTTTAGATAATTTCGCCATATGCTATTTTATGCCAGTTTTGTTATTTAAATCTTTCTAGTTTAATACACAAATTACTACTTTCTATAATATATATACCATATTCACATTCCAAAAAACAACTGTCAAATCCCGTTTTTATACTTATCGCTATGTATACTAATTGTATGAGAATAGCTTTTTTTACAGATAGTTATCTTCCAAATGTTGATGGAGTAGTTACCTCTCTGTTAGGATATAAAAAAGAGCTTGAAGAAATGGGCCACGAGGTGTTTGTTTTTTGTCCTGGAAACAAAAAACAAAAGGAAGAGAATAAAGATGATAAAGTGTACTATTTTACTTCAGCAAGCTTTAAACCATACCCTGACTATAGAGTTGCAGTATTTCCTTTTTTTTCCGCAGTTAAAAAAGTAAAGGAATATAACGCTGATATTATACACTCTCATGGAATAGCCACCACTGGACTTGCTGCTATTCAATGTGCAAATAAACTAAAAATTCCTGCAATCGCTTCTTTTCATACTCTTGCTCCAGAAGGAGTTCACTATCTTTCAAAAAATCAAAAAATTCAGGATTTTTTCAAATCTGTTGCCTGGAAATATCTTAAATGGTATTACTCCAACTTTAAGACAGTTATTATTCCTTCACATTATATGAAAAAAATCCTTGACGAACAAGGAATTTCTAACACGTTAATTAATCCTACAGGAATAGACTTTTCAAGATTCAATAAACCAACAGATCCGAAATCAATAAGAAAAAAATATAATATTAAAAACAATCCAATTATTCTTCACGTTGGCAGGATTGCACTTGAAAAAAGGCTCGAGATTCTTATAAATTCTGCAGATAATGTTCTAAACATCTACCCTGATGCAAAATTTATAATCGTTGGTAAAGGACCTGCAGAGGAGCATTATAAACAATTAATACAATCAAAAGGTCTCTCAAAGAATTTTATTTTTACAGGCTATGTGGCTGAAAATGAGTTACCTGACTATTACTCTGCTGCAGATGTTTTTGTGTTTCCTTCAGATTTTGATACCCAAGGCTTAGTTATCCTTGAATCCATGTCAGTAGGTACTCCAGTTGTTGTAAAATCCAATTCTGCTCCTTCCGAATTTGTTAAAGAAGGCTTCAATGGATATATTTTTTCTGATCATTTTGACCTTCCAGGTAAAATAATAAATGCTATAAAAAATAAGGATAAATTAAGGGATAATGCTATTTCAGAAAGTAAAAAATATACAATTAGAAAATCCTCAGAAAGACTTGCTGAAATCTATTCTTCTATGATTTCATCTCCTTAATCATCTTTTCAAGTTCTTTAATAGTCATTACCATCAAAGCTTTACCTTCATTTTCCATTTTTAATATTGCCGCTGTTTGATTTGGAGAAGTAAGAATTTCATTGAATTGATTTTTTTCGTAATCATTATTGGTTATTACTATATTTATTCCTTTATTTATTGATTTGGTAAGGTCTGATATAAGTCTGCCTATCATCTTTTTTTCGTATGCATGAAGAAATAATTGCTGTCCCATAATTTCTATTTTGCTAATACAGAATTTTTCCTCTCCTTTTTTTGTGAATGGAACCGCATTTACCACACATATATCTCTTATTTTACGGTATACAGCTAGGAATCTTGAACTGTTTTTTTCATTTACCCACTCCTTATGGATGTAATAACCAAGTTCTTCTATTATTTCTCCTTTCTTTTTTATTTTATTAATAATTTAATT
>JAQTSF010000048.1 GCA_028711485.1 Candidatus Iainarchaeum sp. | reverse complement strand
AGATGGTGCAGAACCTTCAGCTGTAATACTAAAAGATCCTTTTGTAAAATTATACGAATTTATAAGTTCTTAAATTCTATTAGAAATACTAAAAAATTATTATAATTTATATGAATACTAAAAACTAATTAGAAATTCTAGTATTATATTAGATTTATAAAATTTAAATTATAAAAATAAAAAAATTTAATTTTATAAATTTAAACTTAAAACTTGTATTTTACAAAATAACAAACATTACAATTTTATATTTTTATGTTGAACATAATTCATGGTAGATATAAAATCAATTTTAAGTATTGTTCGTATCCCACTAGTTATATTAGTAACACTTACTTGTCTTGGAATTCTAATAAATTTTACTGATGATTTTTTAATAATTACTATTTGGTGGGGATTTGTTCTTATTTTATGCGCTTTATTATCAGTTTGGGCGGGTTTTAATACTGCTAAAAACAAATTTACATCAATTGAAAGTGGAATAGCAGGTTTAATTATATGGATTATTCCTGGTACAATAGGTTTAGTAATTGTAGGAATTACCCAATTTATTAATGCATTATTATGGGGCAATGTTGAAGGTTATGAGTTTATTGCATTTATTATAGGTGCAGTAATAATTTTTATACTTCTTGGAATTGGTTCGATTATTACATTCTTACTTGGTTGGTTTGGCAGTTGGTTAAATAGAAAAATTACAAATAATAAAAAATAATAATTAAGCAACTTTTTCAAATCTTCCCTTCAATTTTTCTAATACCTTTGGAAGAGTGGTATATTCCATTTCACTCGGAGCCAATCTATGAGGTTCAAAAGGTCCGTGTCTTCTCATATAATCTGCAATTTCAGATGCTTTTTGTCTTGTTAAATCAAATGCCTTATCTTTAAATAAATCAACAGGACCAACCAATTTACCGTTTGCAATTTGGAATCCTAATGCAACTACTCGTGGAGGACCATCAAATCTAGTTGGAGTTGCATCTTCCATAGCAACAGGCATCATCGGACCGCAATGAGATCCTCTCATCCATCCAGATACTAAATGAGGGAATGCAAATGCTTCCAAAACTTCTCCTAATGCAGGAAGACCAGATTGTGCTCTTACAATAGCAACAGGATCATCTTTACCCACATATTCCCCTGCAATTAATGATAATTTATCCGTACTTACTACAGCTGCAGGTTCATCTTCAGGATACTTTCCACCTTTTTTAGGATAAACTCTTTTTATTACATATTTACTTTTGCTTCCAACAAGTGCAAGCAATTCATGTAATTCCTCAGGAGTATTCAAGAAAACTCTTTTATTATTATAAATATCATAGACCTCAAACTTAAATCCTGCAATCATTGAAGGATCAATAGAAAGTCCTGCAGTATTAAATGGATCTGCAAACATTTTATAGACTGGTAAATTGAATGCAGAAGGATCTGTTTTATCCATTAAGAAGCATACCAGAGGTTCACTTTTTCTCTCAGTGATTTCCATTTCTGCTACCCCTGGACCCATTCCCTTCACATTTCCTGAAAATGAGTCTGCTAATAAGTCCTGACCTGCCCCATACAACTTCAATTCTTTTGCAATTTCAGTACATTTTACAAAAGTATCCCAAGCAAGACCATGAATATCAGAACTATCCACTCCTTTATTGTGACTAATAATTAAATCTAAATCATCCCCACATTTTCCAACATAAAAATCAGTTATTTCTTTTTTATCTTTTGAAATTTTCAATTGTTCATTTGCTTTTTCCATTAATTTCGGATGCATACTACTATGTCCAGGAAAACCTCCAACGTCGGCTTTTATTATACTAATTGTTGTTTTAGTCATTTAGTCCACCTAAATATATCTTACTTGTAATCTTTTAAATATCTATCGTAGGTTGAGAAATTTTAACTTCCATTACCCTAGGTTTTTTGGGGTTCTGCAGGTTTTTTAACAATATTCAAAACCTGTGCTCCACGGCTTCCATCTCGGTATACTGTTGTTCCTTTGCAACCTAATTTCCATGAAAGAATATAGGATTGTTCTACATCTTGTACTGTTGCATCACCCGGGAGATTTATTGTTTTACTCACAGCCAAATCAGTATATTTTTGGAATGCTGCCTGCATTTTTACATGTTCTTCGGGTTTAATATCATAAGAGATAACAAAAACATTTCTAATTTCTTCTGGCAATTTGTTAAAATCTTGAATTGTACCTTGTTCAATAATTTCCTGCATCATTTCTTCACTATAATACCCTTTTAATTTTAGAATTTGTTCAAAAAGTTCATTTGAATAATATAATTTGGTTCCATCCATAACATTTTTTACGAATGCAAGTGCAAACAACGGTTCTATTCCACTTGAGGTATCTGCAATCATTGAAATTGTTCCTGTAGGTGCTATAGAAGTAACTGTTGCATTTCTCATTGCATCATATTGTTTGCTTAGTACACTATCCTTAAAACCAGGAAATGATCCTCTTATTCTTCCTAATTCATTGCTCATTTTTCTTGCTTCTGAAGTTATGAATTTCATTATTTCTTCTGCAACTTCCAGAGATTTATACGATCCGTATCTTATTCCTAATTTTATAAGCAAATTTGCAAAACCCATTACTCCTAAACCTATTCTTCTGTGCAAAAGAGACATTTCCTGTATTTTTTGTATTGGATACTTGTTCATTTGAACTACATTATCCAAAAATATAACTGACAATCTTACAACTTCTCTTAATCTATCCCAATTAATTTTTTTATGCCAATCTTCATCGTTCCAATTCAATTCTGCAAATTTTTCAAGATTAATACTTCCTAGATTACAGGATTCATAATCTGGCATTGGCACTTCTCCGCAAGGGTTAGTTGAATGAATTATATATTTTGGAGTTGGATTGGTATTATTTATAGTATCTATAAACAATACTCCTGGTTCTGCAGATTTCCATGCACTATAAGCAATTTGATTGAATAAAGTTCTTGCTTTAACTTTTCGTATTACTTCTCTGGTTCTCGGATTTCTAAGAGCATATTCTCCATCATTTTCAAACGCCATCATAAATTCATCATCTATTGCTACACTCACATTAAAATTTTCAAGAAAGCCAGGTGTTTGTTTTGCGGTTATAAATTCCTCTATATCGGGATGCCATATGTGGAGCACTCCCATATTTGCACCTCTTCTTCGTCCTCCTTGTTTTATTACATTTGTTGCATGGTCAAATACAGTCATAAAAGATAAAGGTCCAGAAGCAACTCCTGCAGTTGATTTTACAAAATCACCTTTAGGCCTTAAATGTGAAAAACAATATCCTGTTCCTCCTCCTGTTTTATGAATTATTGCAGCATGTTTAACCGAATCAAATATGGAATCGATATTATCAACAATTCCTAATACAAAACATGCTGAAAGTTGGCCCAAAGAAGTTCCGGCATTCATTAATGTTGGTGAATTTGGAATAAATTCAAAATTAGTCATCATTGAGAAAAATGCTTCCTCATAATATTGAACATCTTTCTCATTTCCACTAAACTGCATTTCTACTGAAGCAAGATATTTGGCTACCCTTCTAAATAACTGGCTAGGGGTTTCGATAACTTTCCCTTTTTCATCTTTAAGCAGATATCTTCTTTCAAGAACCTTTATAGAATTAATTGATAATTTAAGATCATCATTTACGCCTAAAAGCATTTTTGTTTCTCTTTCCATTTTTTTTCTAAATCGATATAGGATATATGTTTTTGCAGTTGCTGCATGACCTCGTTCGATAAGAGCTTTTTCTACGCAGTCTTGTACCTCTTCTACTGATGGGATTTCTTCTGGTTTAAAACGTTCATTAACATATTGCATTGCAAGATTTGCAACTTTTTCAGCCTCTTCTCTATCTTTTCCACCTAAAGACTGTGCTGCTTTGAATATAGCATTTACTATTTTATCTTTATCAAAAGAAACAACAGAACCATCTCTTTTTTTTATTTTTTTTATCATAAAACCCACCAAAAACATATTGAACCAAATTATATTTGGTTCAAAATCAGCCAACCAACTTTATAAAAAAATAATAAAATCGGAAAATTAAGTTGGTTGACTATAGCAGGAAAACTATAATGATATATCATTTTAAATGAGCTGGTTTTACGAGAAAAATAGACATATACATGAGTATATTATTTAACACTTAGAATGTTTTCCAAAATACTTTTCGCAGAATTTTTATTTAAAAATCGATTATCATTACCGCACATCTGGTCAAAAATGCATTTTGGACATCCGGATTCGCATTTACAATTTGAAATACGATTATACGCCATAGAGCATATCTCTGAAAAATTATTATATACCTGTTCAATGATACCATTTCCGCTAGGAAGGGAATCAAATATAAAAACTTCTCCAGAAGGATAACTAAAACCCCCTATTTCACTTTGGGCGCAACCCAGTAATCCAGGTATCATTGATATAGTTATATGCTCAAATGCGTGTAAACCAGCTGAAAAATCATCTATAATATTATGCAATTTTTCTAAATCTACCCAAAAAGCTCTTCCTTCAAATTCACTTATATATGGTTCACGATATTTGTATTCTCCAAGTTTTAACCCGGAATAACTGTCTTTTACAATATAACCATAAATACTATTTTTGATATGCACATTTCCGAAATTTATGGGAAAATCATTAAATTCTCCTGATTTTAGGGTATTTGTAATTAATATATTTTTTTCTTTTAAAGGATAGGTAATTTCTTCAAGAATCTCATTTTTTATAGGAGATAGATAAACTTTTTTATTTTTTAAATCTAATTTTTCAGATATAAACTGTTCTCCAGAGTGAAAATAAATTGCTCCTTCATAAAGTTCATTTATACCCAAATGCAACTCTCTTTCTCCTATAGGTCTGTTATTTTCAATATTATATATGATTAAATTGTTTCCAATTCCTCTTAAATTTAAAGAGTTTAATAATGCCAATCCTTTTGGTGTAGGAGAATAAAAATTACTCCATCTTTTTAACAAACCCTCCTGCTCAAGTAAATTTAGATACTTTATTTCTAATTCATTTGAAAAATTTTGATTTTTCAAATATTTGAATCGATTTCGATTCAAATCATTGAGATGTATAAGGCGGTCTCTTGACGCTGCAATAATATGGATTTTTTTTATTTCTTCGTTATCTTTATTGATATAACAACTTTCTGGAGTACCATATAAATATTCTTGTGGATTGTCTATATAATATTGGTCTAAAGGAGTTTCTTTTGCAATAAATATTGCAATTGCTTCCTGCCCTCTTCTACCTGCTCTTCCAATACGTTGTTTAACACGGGTTATAGTTCCGGGATATCCTGCAAGAATAACAGCATCAACATCTCCTATATCCATTCCTAATTCCAAAGCAGAAGTAGTTGCTAAATAGTTTATTTCTCCATTTTTAAAACGATTTTCAATAGTTTTTCTTTTTTTATAATCTAAACCGCCACGGTAAACACCTATATCTATTCCTTTTTGTTTTCCATAAAATGCAAGTTTTTCAACAGCTGAATGCGAATTTCCAAACACTAATGTTTTCTTATCTATTTTTTTTAGAAAATCTAATGTGGTTTGAAGATAGTTCTGATTTTCTTTAAATGCTAGAATATGCCTTAAAGATGAAGTTTTATTAGAAGTTCCGGTTATTT
>JAQTSF010000047.1 GCA_028711485.1 Candidatus Iainarchaeum sp. | reverse complement strand
AAAGTAAAGAAGAAGTCAAAAGAATAGTAGATAGTTTTTCTGAACCTTGGAACATAGTAAAATATTTTTCATCTAAATTAATACAGGATTTCAAAAGTATAGGATTCTCTATTGATTTTTCAAGGCAGTTTACAACAGGTGATTTGGAATATAATAAATTTATTGAATGGCAGTTTGAAAAATATCATGAAAAAGGGTATTTGAAAAAGGCAAATTATCCGGTGTTATATTGCCCAAAAGATGAAAATGCAGTTGGTGAGGATGATATATCTGGCGGGGATGAAGAAAAAATAGAGGTGCAGAAATTCACCGCTATAAAATTTAAACTGGGGGAGGAATATCTGGTTTCTGCAACTTTAAGACCGGATACCTTTTTTGGTATAACTAATATTTTTGTTAATCCTGACGCAGAATATTCGATTGTTGAAGTGGATAATAAAGAAAAAATAATTGTGAGTATGGGAGCAGTTGAAAAATTAAAACTTCAGGGAAAAAGTATTAATGAAATCAGGGAAATACGAGGAGAGGAATTGATAGGAAAAAAAGCAAAAACACCTAACGGAAAAGAGGTGCCTGTTTTTCCTGGGGTATTTGTTGATCCGGAACATGGAACTGGTATTGTTCATAGTGTTCCTGCGCATGCACCTTTTGATCATGTCGCTCTTGAAGATTTGAAAAAGAATAAAAAAAATTTAACAAAATATCCTGATCTCGAAAATATGTTAAAAAACATAGAGTATAAACAAGTAATTGAATGCGAAGGATTTGGTGAATTTCCTGCAGTAGAAATTACAAATCAGTTAAAAGTAATGAACATCAATGAGAAGAATAAAATTGAAAAAGCAACTACTGAGATTTATAAGAAAGAACATTATTCTGGAAAGGTTTTGAACAGTGAAAAATTCTCAGGGATGTCTGTAAAAGAAGCTAAAGAAGTAATGGGGGAATGGATTATAAATAATAACAATGGATTTTATTTTTACGAGAGTAGTTCTAAAGCACACTGCAGATGCGGTACAAAAGTTATAGTAGCTGTAATGGATGACCAATGGTTTTTAGATTTTAATTCTCCAGGTTGGAAAGAACTTTCAAAAAAGTGTCTCAAAGATATGGCAATATATCCGGAAAATTATAGAAAACAATTCGAAGATGTTTTTGAATGGCTTGATAAAAGACCATGTGCAAGAAAAAGAGGAATAGGAACAAAACTTCCATTCAATAAAGAATGGATAATAGAATCCCTAAGCGACTCAACAATGTATATGGCTTTTTACACTATAATAAAACAAATAAGAGAATTGAAAATGAAACCTGAGGAATTGAATTTGGAATTTTTTGATTATGTTTTCCTTGGGAAAGGGAAAGGAAATGAAAAATGGGAAAAAATACGGAAGGAATTTGAGTATTGGTATCCTAACAATTTAAGGCATACTGCTGTAGCGCATATAACTAATCACCTTAGTTTTATGATATTCGCACATACTGCAATTTTTGAAAAGAAATACTGGCCAAAGGCATTTAGCCTTAATGAAATGCTCATAAGCGAAGGAAGAAAAATGAGCAAAAGCAAAGGAAATGTTGTAATGCTTAATGAAATTTCAAAAGTATATGGAGCTGATTCTTTTAGGATATATATTTGTTCCACTTCTGATTTCGGCAGTGTCCTGGATTTTAGGAGAAAGGATGCAGAGAATGCAAAAAAGAATCTGGGAAGATTATTCCTGATTTTTGAAGAACTTATTTCATTAAAAAAAGAAAAAGGAAATAGAAAAGAAAGTCATCTTACAAGATGGATGAAAAGCACTTTTGAAAGAACTGTTCTTGAAAGTACAGCAGCGCTTGAGGAATTTGGAATAAGAGAGTATATACAGACTGCATTCTACAAAATGATAAATAATATGGAGTACTTCAGCAAAAAAGCGGAAAGAGAAGAGAAAAAAGAAATTGCAGATTATTTGACAGATAAATGGATTGCCCTTCTTTCACCGGCAATGCCTCATATGTGTGAGGAACTTTGGGAAAAATCAGGAAATAAAAATATGGTTTCTCTTGAGAAATGGCCAGAAGTAGTAAAAGAAAATATAGATGATGAAGTTGAAAGCACTGAGAATTACATAAAAGGAATTATTGAAGATATAACCAAAATAAAAAATCTTTTAAGATTCCCGGCTAAAAAAGTCAAACTCATTGTTGCTTCTAAAGAAAAAAGTGAAAAATTGGAAAAAGAACTTGAAAAAAACAACGCAGAAGAAGTTGAATATTACGAAGAAAACATAAAATATTTTAAAAATAATTTTTATAAAATAAAAAATGAGTATTGGAAACTTGATGAATTTAGAATAATACGTGAAAATTCTGGATTTATAGAAAAGGAAAGCAGACTGGAAGTGGTTTTGGAGAATGAAGAAGAATCAAAAAGTGAGAAGAAGGGAAAAGCATTTCCAAATAAACCGGCAATAATTCTTGAATAAAGGAGAAACAAATGCTCTTTTTGAAAATAAATAAAACGGATGCTGAAAAAGCAAGGAAAATGATTATGGAATTGGGTATTTTTGAAAATGAATATAAGGTTGAAAATAAAGGAAAGTATGTTTATTTCCCAATAAAGAAAAAAATATCCGATATTGGGGAAATTGTTGAGTTGAAAGGAAACAAAAGCAAAAGAAGAAGGAGTATTGAAGAAATTCTTGGAAAGGTTTTGGAAAAAAAAGAATTAGAAAACCTGGTAAGGAGTTATGATTTGATAGGGAGTATTGCAGTTATTGAAATTCCAAAAGAACTTGAAAAAAAAGAAAAAGAGATTGCAAAAGCAATTATTGAAGTTCATCCAAATATAAAAACAGTTGCTAAAAAAATGAGCGCGGTTTCCGGAGAATATAGAACAAGGAAAATAAAGATAATACAAGGAAAAAGAACAAAAGAAACAATCCATAAAGAACATGGATGTTCTTTCAAATTAAATGCTGAAAAAGTTTATTATTCAGTGAGATTAAGCGGTGAAAGAGAGAGGGTAAAACAACTTGTTAAACCTGGAGAAAAAATACTCGCACTCTTTGCAGGGGTTGGTCCGTTCCCAATAACAATTGCAAAAAATAATGCTGAATGTGAAATAATTTCGGTTGAAAGCAATCCAATAGCTGTAAAATATTTTAAGGAAAATATTATTTTGAATAAAATAAAAAATATAAAAGTTGTAGAAGGAGATGCTGGAAAAATAGCTGAAAAATATCCTGAGTGGGCTGATAGAATAATAATGCCTCTTCCAAAAGATGGGGAAAAATTTCTTAAATCTGCTATAAAAAGTGCTAAAGATGGATGCATAATACATTTCTACACCTTTGTAGAATCTGAAGATCCTTTGAAAAAAGCAGAGGAAATCGCAGCTGGAAAATTTTTAGAAAGTAACACTAAATTTAAAGTAGTTTCAAAAAGGATTGTAAGAAGTTACTCTCCAAAAATAGTTCAAGTGGTTTTGGACTTGAGAGTAATTAAAAATAAATAAAACCCGTAATATATCCTATAAAAAGTGATAATAGTATTCCTGCAACTATGGGCGGAAGAGCTGGAATAATCATTTTACTTTTTCTTAATAGGTAAAAAATTAGGAATACTGAAATCGTTGAACCGAAAAATATGAATATTGATGCTGTTGGATTTATTGAAAGGAAGGAGACTTCAAGCATTATTGGTGCAAGAATATCTCCTGTTCCAAGATCTATCCTTTTTTCTCCTATTTTAGGGATTGTTACTTTAGATGAAATTGTCAAGGCCATATCTCTTTTCATTATTTCTCCTGCAAGAGAGACCATATGCTTGGTTTTGAAAACTGCAATATAATCATAAATCGCAAGTATGATCAGAAAAATAATTATAAAAAATGGGGAAAAAGAAATTCCAAAAATAGCTCCAACTGCTGCTGAAGCAAGAATAGCAGAAGGATTTTTGAAAAAGGAATACTTATGTTTTAAGATTGCAAGAATGCAGCCTAGTAAAATTCCTATCAGAATACTTTCTAAATAAGGAAAAATAATTCTCGAAAATGAATAAAAAATTATGGAGGATGGAACGGAAATCATAAAAAATTCTAAAATCAGGAATAAAAAATTTCCTTTGTAGTATTTTATTAAGAATAGTAAAAATGCAGTGGAAAGAAGAATAATTGCAAAAAGAAATATTATTGTAAAAAAGGATTCACTTTCTCCCTCGGGCTTCAAATAAAGACCTTGCACATAGGGATTGTCTTCATAATCCGCATAAATAATAGAAGCAGTGAAAATACCAAGAAGCTGAGCTACAACAAAGAAAATTAATAGAGGGAGTAGTATTCTCATCTGTCATCCACCAATCTTACATGACCATGTTCTTTTTCGTAAAGTTCTCCCTTTCTTAAAAGTTCAAATATTATTCTTTTTGAGGTTTTATCGTCAATATCATATTTTGATGATGCCTCTTCTATCACCATATCAATATCAACAGAATCATATTGTTTTGAAAGTTCTCTTATAATTTCTTTTATAGTATCTACTTTTTGCAGTCTTTCAACCTGTGTTCTTGATCTTCCTGTTGCAACAATATCAACATCAATTCTTCCAGTTTCTTTATCGGTCATTATCTTTGAGAGTACATATCTCATAAGAAATATTCCGGATTCTGCATCAGATTCCTCAACAATAGGACTTAATCTCATTTTTGCATTTGCTTCTGAAAGTCTTACCATACCTTCTAAATATCTAGGAGTTATTGCAACTGAACCAGAAGACATACCTAATTTTCTAAGATCAATGTAATATTCTCTTATTTTACTCATTGCTTCTTTTGTAAGTATTGGCCTAACATTTCTTCTTGCATAGGAAATATATTTTCTTAAAAGTTCCAGAGTAATTGTCTCTTCTTTTTCCTCTTGTTTTTCTCCTCTGCTTGCATATAAGTGAGAGGTAAGTATGTGATCAGCAAGTTTGGAATCTTTTTCTTCATCCAAAATATCAAATATTGGAAATATCAAATCAAATCTTGAAAGAAGAGTTGGTGGGATATCAAATTGTTCTGCAATATTTCGGTTCTGATCAAACCTTCCGTATTTTGGATTTGCAGCTGCGAGTACTGAAGTTTTTGCCTTGAATTTTGAAACTATTCCTGCTTTTGCAACTGAAACAGTTTGTGATTCAAGAACTTCGTGTAGAGAAGACCTGTCTTCTTCACTTATTTTATCAAACTCATCTATTGAAACATTTCCTCCTGAAGCTAAAACAAGGGCTCCTGCTTTCAACGTCCAGCCCCCGTCCCCTAATTCATCCTTTTCTGCTGAAATAGTTAAACCTGCGGAAGTAACTGATTTTCCGCTTACGTAAATGCTTTTTGGGGCGAGACGAGTGGATTGCTGTAGAAACTGGGTTTTACTGATTCCCGGATCTCCGATAAGAAGAATGTGTATGTCATCACGCACAGGAACATTTCCTTTAATGAGTTTTCCCCGTGTTCCTCCAAAAAGCTGGAGAGCAATTGCTTTTTTTATTTCTTCATAACCATAAATGCTTGGGGCAACGGAACTCGTGAGTATTTTTTCAATATCCGGTCTTGTGGATAATTCCAATATTCTTCTTTCATCTTCAGGAGTTATTTCTATCTCCTCAAAATCCCTTTTCAAACTTTTTAAGTGTACCACATCAATGA
>JAQTSF010000046.1 GCA_028711485.1 Candidatus Iainarchaeum sp. | reverse complement strand
TTCTCATTTGTTTCGCAACTTCTCGATTTACAGAATGAACTTTATCATCTTCTTTTGATTTTATAGCATCACCTAATTCCAATCTATAAAGCATAGCCATTCCATCCACAATTATCAAACTAACATGCCCTTCTTTAATCTTGTCCAATAATTTTAAAAAGATTTTTTTTTGCTCTTCAAAATTTGTCGGCTCAAGCAATAAAAAATTTTTCAGAACCTCTTCATAAGTTTCACCGACAATTTGTTTAACCCTATCACTTGAAAATCCTCCTTCAGTATCTATAAAAATAACCTTGTTCCCTTTTTTGGCCTGACTACATGCTGTCAAAATTGCAAAATTGGTTTTTCCACTCCCAGGAGGTCCAGCAATCATTGTTATTACATCTTTTTCATAACCCCCATAAAGCCATTTATTCAAATCATAGCTTCCAGTTGATATTTTTTCTTTTACCATCTTATAAGATTATCCTTTTGGAGAGAATTAATTATTCCCGAAGTCAAATTAGACAAATAATACCCTCCAAAATTTACAATAAATTTTGCGTCAGAAATCTCTCCCGAAGGAGAAAGTGTTTCATCGAACCAACCGAAATAAGTTTTCACGTTAATCTCTTTTTCGTTATGGGAGGTATATCCAATAAAAGATTTGTAAAATTTTCCAATAGATGCTTTTTTTACTTTTAATTCTTCTTTTAATTCTCTCTCAAGACAAGAAATTGGAGTTTCTCCTGATTCTATTTTTCCTCCAGGAAGAATCCATACATCTTGTTTTTTAACTAAAAGAATTCCTTCTTCCTTAATATAAATTAGATCTATTACACCAATCATATCAAAAAAAACATTAAAGAATTAATAAGGATTATTGTTTTGAATTATTTCAGTTTTTTAAAATCACTTTCAATTTTTTCCAAATCCTTCGTAATAGCACTTACCGCGTCATTAATTGCTTTCTTGGCTGTTTTTCCTTTAGTTTTTACAGCAATAAGTGGGTTTTTAGTTGGGTGCTCTCTTTTCCATGCTACAAAAGTAACTGCGCTATCTTTATTTAAATAAACCCGAAGAATCTCCGCTATTGTAACATTATCGAGCTCAGCTTCTAAATCTTCTTTCTCATCTTTTAAAATTGTAATTTCCATATAAAGAAGTCATTAATTTCATTTATAAAGATTACGCCTTCCTTCCGAAAATCAAATCGTCAATTTCTTCCTGCGATAATTCCTTGTCTTTCCCTGTGGGCTGCTCTGGTTCTTCTTTAGGTTTTTTCTTAAAAAGATTCCATCCTTTTGATTTTTTCTTCTCTGGCATCCTTTCCCCAAAAGGAGTTCCTCCTTCAATATCTTCTTCCCAAATCTCACCAGTATTCATAAAAAAACCTTCTTTCTGACTTTTCATATTCTGCAAATCAGAAATCGTCAAATTGGACACGCTCGCAGAATCAAATGTAAGATCTCTTTTTGGTGCTTCTATGCGAAATTCTGGCTTCCTAAGTTTAATCTTCAAATAACTCTCTATTTTGTTGATTATCAGATTGTCATTCTCAGGTAAAATTCCCTGTTCAATCATTTTAATCAATGCCTCAGATTCCCCAAGATCCTTCGCAAATTGTTCTCTTGAAATATGCTTCGACCGCCTCTCTCTCATAATAATCCAGTGAAAATTTTCAAGTAAATCTGGTCGCGGTTTCGTACTCTCTTTCATAGTCATCTTAAAGTTTCTATCCACAATCTCCCTCAAACTAACATCTTCTCTTACTGGTGTTTTTGTTCCAGGTAGTTTATTAAATTCGCGAACCCTCTGAAGAAAAGTTTGTTGCACTTCTGAATCTTTAATCTGTGTCGTTGTCGGTCGTTTAATCACAGGCAACCCTTCCTCTAGAATACATCGATTACATAACTTAACAATTCCATCCTTAGAAACAACATCAAAAAGCCTAGTTTTTTCTCCAGAAATCCCACATTTAGCACAATTTTCCATGCTCCAAAAAGATTGAATCTGTTTTTTAATATTTCTATGGTAAAATATACTCTTAGGAAAGATACCTTGTAATGTCTTCCTCAGAGTTTAGATTAATTATCCTTCAATTTAGACTAATCATCTCTTCAGAATAATTATCCTCTTTTATAAAAAAATCATCTATGCTTTGAATATTTTCCAAAGAGTTTCCATTATAATAAACTGAATTTGGAGATTCAATTCCATATTTTTTCTTCAGAGTTTCTAAAATGGTCATATCTAAGTTATAATCAAAAGAGTAAACAAAAACCCCTTCATACTTCTCTCTAAATTTAGTAATAATGTATCCCAAATCTTCTGCTCTCTGAATATCTTTTGGTTCATTAGAACAAAAGAAAACCAAAAGCTGGTCTGTTGTATCACATCTCTCTATTTTTTCTTCCACTAATAATAAGTGTTGTATTTCAATTAAAGAATATTTCTCTTTTTGTTCTATAACTTGAGGATCATTTTTACCTAGTTTTTCTTCTAAGGTGGACATATACTCTGACATTCGTGTTAAATCTCTTGAAAAAGATTCTAAATTAAAATTATCGCAAGAAGACTTTATTATTTCCTTCTGAAGCTGAAGTTCTAAAAAAGAATTCATTAAATTTTCTTGCTTTTCCATATTTGAGTTTATCACAGAATATGCAACAAAATATCCAAAAGTAAAAAAACCAAAGAAGAGCATAATTGAAATTACTAACGAAATAACAATTCTTCCCTTTGAGATTTCTCGTCTCTCTTCTTTTTTCATAACATTTATCTCCATTTTAGTTTTTTATATTTTATTGTAGCGTATATTAATGCATCAATCCACCATATACAAAGAAGCAAAGAGTAAACCAACAAAAAGAGAATTAATCCATGCCTAATTTTATAATGTTTTTTGATAAATCGCCTAGCGAAAAATAAATAGCCCATTAGCAAGATTATAAAAAATATTGAGAAGGAAAATAAAGGGTTTATCAAAACCTCCAAGAGGAGATCATAGAGCTTTCCTCCTCCAAAGAAAGAGGAACTTATTTCAAAATTTATACTTTTATACAAAATAAGTTTGTGATATAACTCCCCTATTCCCCTTATTATAACAGAAATAGAAAAGATTATTGAAGAAGCTATTGCCCAGATAGAAAGAGGCAAAACTATTGTTCCCAAAGCCCCATATTTTCTTGAGAATAACCCCTTATAATCAATATAATTTCTTGTTTGCCCAACATACCACCTTCTCCGCTGTTTGAGTAATGGAATAAATTTTGTTGGCGCTTTAGTATAAACAACAGAATCAACACTATTTGCAATTTTGTATCCCTTACTTTGAATCCTCAAAGCCATTTCCATATCTTCGGTTAGATGTGCTCTTCTAAATCCCCCAGTTTCAACAATAAATTTTTTTCTATAAGCGGAAAAAGCTCCAGGGGTAACATGTATTGCGTCAAGAGCTGAAAAAACTTTTCTCAGAAAAACGCCCATAAGATATTCCACCTGCTGTATCCTTCCAAGGAATCCTTTCGGATTACTTACTGCCATAGAAGGAGCAACACACATAACTTCTTTATCTTGAAAGTAAGGAGTCATCTTAAGTAAAACATCTGGTTCTGCTTCTAAATTATCCGCGTCCGTTGAAACAATTATCGTTCCACGAGATTTCTCTATTCCAAAATTCAATGCCGTATATTTCCCCCCGTTTTCATCTTTTTTAAAAATCCTAATATATTCATTTTCATATTTTTTAGCTCTTTCATAAGTGTTATCTGAACTACCATCATCAACTACAATTATCTCAAACTTTTCTCTTGGATAAATTATCTTTTTTAAGGATTTTATTGTATCTTCAATACCCGCTTCTTCATTCCAAGCAGGAACAATAATAGACACAAAAGGCAAATCCTTATCTGTCATCCCCTCATAATCCTTATTTGGGTTTTTAAAATAACTAATTATATAAAAAATAAAAACGAATAGCCCGATAAAAATAGAAATATAAGCAAAAGTTTCTATGAACATTAATCTTTCTCCAAATTTAACTTTAAAGGATTTTCAGGCGCCATCACTTTTAAAGATTCTTGTAATGGACTGCTCTTTTTTTGTAAGTTAAAGTAATCATAAAATTCGTCTGTCAAAAAAAGCTCGTGTGTGTGCCCAATTTTCTTTTTTCGAATAAGCCCCAATTCCAAAAATTTCTTAATGTGGTCGTAAGCCTTATTTCCACGGATTTTAATTATCACTGATTGTTTTATTGGTTGTTTATACGCAATTATCGCCAAGGTTTCCCTCTCTGCTTTTCCAAATTCAGAGGAACCTGTCGCGATTTTGTTTATTACCCCTGCATATTCTTGTTTAACATCCATTTTCCAGAGATTATTTTTCTGCACAATTTCAATAGCAGAATTATCTTGATTATATTTTTCCTGTAACTTTTCAATTAATCGCTCAATAAGAATTGGATTCATATCTGTAAAGGAAATAAGTTCTTGCATATTCAAAAATCTACCTGAAACAAAAAAAACTGCTTCAAGCCGTTTCATATCTTCTGTTTCTTTTGCAGAGTCTATCTCGTCAATTGTTCCACTCGATGCTTGCATAAACTAAGATAGAATTATTTATTTATTAACTTAGTGCTAAAAGAAAGAAATATTTAAATAATTTGATTCTTTAAAAGTTAAGAAGAATGAAATCCTTAAGTAACAAAATCAAAAAGGGCGCGTTATTCGGCATGGCTTTGTTGCTACCCTTTTTCCCTTTCCAAAAACTTACTGCTCAAGAAACACCAAATAATTCCTCTTGGAATTATTGGTTTGGCACAACCTCCATAGTCCCGCATGATGAAACACTAAAAACAATCTTCGGTTCGTATTGGGGTTTAACCGCCGAAGCACAAAAAGAAATAGCCAAGAACATATATATCTCTCCGAGCTTCGCTTGCGGTTGGGCAAAAGCAAACCTTGGAGAAATAACCTACGGAGTTGGTTTTTCAGAACTAAGCACACTAATTCTGTATAAATTAGATAACCTAGAGATTGGTGCTGGTCCGACATTCTCGAATTTAGCAATCAAATCAAAATGGATTGACGAAAATAGCGAAACAGGAATTTCAGAAGGGGAGGGGGCATACCAATCTTTCGGATTAACTGCTGGAATGAAATATTTTATCCCCTTATCTAAATGGTTTTCAATATTCCTCCATGGAAGATATACTTTTACAAAAACAAACGAAGGGGAATTCCCAGAAAACCTTGGAACAAGTCGTTATGGATTTGGGTTTAGTTTCAATTAAATTCTAAATCTTAAAATAGCTCCAATTCCGCTAAGGTTTTTGAATTGTTTTCCTTCTTCAGTTTCTGTTGAAATAATTTCTATTTTAGAACCAATAACTTGCGCCATTCTTTTCAAGTCTAACGCCAAAACTTTATCAACTTCCTTAGATAAAAATAATGTTTCAACAGCACCGCATTTTAATGCTTCCCGTGTAGCCGGTTCTTTCAAAGTCGCCAAATCAGGTTTCTCTCCAAGTGTTTCAAAAAATTTCTCCATAGTTTGGTGCTCATAAACAATTTCCTGGTTCGCAAGGATATCTTGAGACTTCAAAACAAGTTCTTTCAATCCAGACTCATCACTTCCTCCAATATCTACTCTACCAATAACCTTCTCTTTAAGTTTTGTCATAAGATAATTCCCATCTAAAAATTAGTCTTTTGTAGGAATAGGCCCACCAACAAGAATCCCTGCCAATTTTGGCATTTCAT
>JAQTSF010000002.1 GCA_028711485.1 Candidatus Iainarchaeum sp. | reverse complement strand
GTTAAACAATTTGCAATTGATACATAAAAAACAAATCTCTTAAATTTAATATTCTTAATGAAAGCAGAAAGAATGGTTAGTTCAATTAGAATTGTAAAAATAAGTGCAAAGAAAAAATCCATACTATATCCTTAACATAAATGATGCTGAACCGAATAGTATTAGAAACAATGGTAAACAGAAATCTTGATCTTCGGGTTCATCTGGAATGAACTCTTTAAATTCCTTTAATTCGGCTGTAGTTAATTCTAAAGTATACTTATTATTTTTATTTAAAAGTATGACAAATTCAACAGTTTCGTAATTCTGCCCGTTATAAGTGTATCTAAAAGTTCCATTTGCCCCTGAAAAGCAAGGATTGAGTTTATAGAACCATCCATAATTATTGCAAGTTCCATTTGTACACAGTAATGATGCTTCTCGATCCCACACCATACTTTCAGGACTTCCTTCTGCAGGAACTAAACAAAAGTATGTGAGTATGAATTCTTCATCTATATAAGGTTCTCCATTTTCAAGAATATACACTTTGACCACTGGAGGTTCTGGTGATGGTCCTATATCTGCAAGCAGAAGTCCAAAAAATAGAAATAAAAATAGAATTTTTTTCATGCAATCAGATCTAAGACAAAATTATTAATCCTTTTGAATGTTTTTGATTAATTTTCACGAATGCTACCGCGGATTTCGACCATTCGTGAAACAATATTGTTGTATATCAACAATATGCCCATTGAACGGATTACCGTTCAATTGGGAGCTGTAAAATTCGCATCATTGCAAAACCAAAGGTTTTGCATGTATCTCCGAATCTATGATTCGGAGTATATCGCAATTCATCCCCCACTATTGAGCTTCGCTCAATGTGCGCAATGAACGAAGTTCATTAGCGAGACTTAAGTCAATGGATTGAAATTAATACTTGGATTAATTTCAAAAATTGCAATTTTGCAAAGCAAAATTTCAATGGATTTCTTGCGAATTTTACATTAATAATTTAAAATATTAGGTATAAACAAAATAAAGGTGGGAATATGGTTAGACATTTTTTAGATGTAACAGACGTAACAGATGAGGAATTGAACAAATTAATTGACTGGGGAATAGAAATAAAGAAAAATCCAGAAAAATATTCTAGCGCAATGAAAGATAAAACATTACTGATGATTTTTGCAAAACCATCCTTAAGAACAAGATTAAGTTTTGAAGTTGGAATGACTCAGATGGGCGGACATGGAATTTATTATGATATTTCAACCTCTCCGATGGGGAAAAAAGAATCAATTCCAGATACTGCAAGAACAGCCGAAAGATATTGTGATATTGTAATGGCAAGATTGTTTGAACATAAAGATATTGTAGAATATGCCGAAAATTCAAAAATTCCAGTAATAAATGCACTTACAAACTATTCGCATCCCTGCCAAATTGTTTGTGATTTGCAAATAATAAAAGAAAAGAAAGGAAAACTGAACGGTTTGAAATTAGCTTATTTGGGAGATTCGAATAACAATGTAACTCATTCTTTGATGCATGGATGTTCAAAAGTTGGAATGAATATTTCTGTTGGCTGTCCTGAAGGAGAAGAGTACTCTCCGCAAAAAAAAGTAGTTGAAGAAACTGAAAAAATTGCTGAGAAGAATAATTGTAAAGTTGAAATAGTACATAATTCAAAGGAAGCTGTAAAAGATGCGGACGTTGTTTATACTGATTCCTGGATGAGCTACCATATAGACCCTGCAAAAAAAGAGGAAAGAATAAACAAATTGATGCCTTTTCAAGTCAATTCTGAATTAATGAAATTTGCAAAACCGGATGCGATTTTTATGAACTGCCTTCCTGCATTGAGAGGTTATGAACAAACTGCAGAGGTTATTGACGGACCGCAAAGTATTGTATTTGATCAGGCAGAAAATAGATTGCATGCACAGAAAGCGATAATGTTATTCTTGCTTGGAAAAATAAAATAAAAAGAAAAAATTACTGATATTCAATCATTGGACAAGCTGTTCCGGAAACTGAGAATAAAGAATCAGATAATACACTTGGAACACAGCTTACACTTACCTTAGAATCATCGTATAGTTCCTGAACAGGATCATCTTCTTCCGAACCAACTTCTGTTTTAACCCATTCGCAGCCAGGTTCTACAAGAAAAGCCATAAAGAAAGGGTCATTGTATTTAAGATAAGAATAACCGTCTCCAGGCACTATAAGCACCATGCTCATATCATAACCTTGAGAAGAAGCATCCATTTCCATTCTTAACTTTTCCCCAGAAAGGTATACTACTGAACTTTGGATAACTTGGGCAACTTCTGGATCTTTATAAGTTATTTCACAGGTCAACGGAATTCCAAGAGAGACCAATTCCTCAAATGTTTTTGAAGTTAAATCCAATTCTGGTTCCGAAGTTTCAGGTGTTTCATCTTCACCATCTGATAATTCAGTATCCGTTTCTTGTTTATTATCTTCCTGCGGAACTTCTCCTCCAATACAACCGAAGAGAAGGAATCCTGCAAAAAGAACTGAAAATAAAACTTTCAAATTCATAATTACACCAAATTAAGCTAATATGGAAATTAATATAAATTACTCGTTTTAGACGTTTTAGAAACAAATAAAAATAAAAAAATAAGAAAGAAAAAACTAATCTTCTGGCATTAATGGGTTTCTCTCTTCAGTAACAAGATAGAAGTAGCTCATAAATTTAACAGTATAAGAGAGATATTTCATGCATATATCATGCAAAGTCCTGTGTCTTTTTCCCAACAAGAGTATATGCAGCCATTGGACAAGCATGGCAATCATTCCGATTACGGCCAAAACAACCAAAACAATATAAGAAGGGATTGCCCAAAGCCATCTTACAAACAACTCTAACCTATTTGCATTTTCACTATAGGTTACCTCATATTTCACAGTTTTCATATGAAAACACCGAGAATGGATAGGAAAATTAGATTATTAAAGGTTTCTTTGGCATGGAAACAGCTATATTTTTATAGTGAATAGGAAAAATTAGAGTATGTACTTTGTAGTATTTTTAGTTATAATGTCATTTCTATTGCTATATTTTATAGCAGCATCAGATTTAGGGGCATTGCAAAAATTTGGTCTTGCAGTAATAGAATTAATTATAACTGGAATGATATTAAGAAAGTCTTTGAAAGCTTCGAAAAATTTCTGGATAGATGGAGAGTGGGGACTTCTTTTACTTAAAACAAAAAAAGGATTAGATAAAATAGATAAACTTGCTGAAAAAAGTAAATTCTGGGAAACTCTTGCAGATATAGGTACAATAGTTGGTTATGGGGTATTCAGTTATTTTATAATGAGAAAACATTTTACATGGAAAAAGTTTGTTGCCGGAATGATAATTATAACAATATTGACAATGTTTTTGGTTCCGTATGCAATTCCATTTTTAATATCAAATTTGAAAGGACAGGCTGTAAGCACTGATGTGCAAGAAACGAGTTTTTCAATAATTAATTTTCTTATTGGAATTGTAATAACATATGGGTTTGGATTGTTTGGTGTAATATTTTCAGGAGTTGCTCAATATGGGATGATTATTATAGGTAAGTTAGTAAGCGTACTTCTTGGAACTGGAACATTGGGTTCTGAAAGTGCGGGTGCAACATTAATAATTCCAGGAATAAATATCCCATTAATTGAAGGTATAATTGCACTTTTAGTAATACTTGTAGTTCATGAAGGAGCTCATGCAATACTTGGAAGAGTTGCAAAAGTTCCAATGCATTCAACAGGATTAGTTCTTTTGGGAACTGTTCCGATAGGAGCATTTGTAGAACCAGATGAACAATGGTTAAGTAAATTAGAAAAAAAGAAACAAACAAGAGTATTAATAGCAGGACCGACTGCAAATTTTATGTTTGCTATAATTTTCTTTTCATTATTTCTATCTTTTGGATATGTATTTGATGGATATAAAGAAAAGGGATTGCTAATATTGGATGGATTGGAAAAGGGAACAATTGTTTATTCTGTAAATGGAGTAAACATAAGCGATATTGGAAACTTAAATCCTGGTGAAAAAGTATATTTACAAACTAATAATGGAGAAATAGAAAAAGTAGTAAACGAAAATGGAAAAATAGGAATATCCTATTATGTTCTAGATTCCACTTATATTGTAAGATATAAGGAACACTGGATGGATTTTATATATGTAACTTTAGGGTTAATCTTCTCACTTAATTTTGTAATAGGAGTAATAAATCTTTTACCAATTCCATCATTTGACGGGCATAGATTGATAGAATTAAATATAAAAAATAAAGAAATTGTAAGGTTCATAACTTATGTCTCAGTGATTGGATTGCTTATGAATTTCGTTCCTTGGTTATTTTAATCGGATCGTTTAGGACATAATTCTTCGAACCGTTTGGCTCCGTGTTGCTTTAAAAAAGCAGAAATTTCTGCTCTTTTGAAGAGGGTTGCCAAATCAAGCGGTGTTGACCAGTGATCATCCAAAGAATTCACCTTTGCTCCGCGGGACATCAAAAGCTCAACAATTGCTAAAGAACCTTGTTTAACTGCAATATGCAATGCACTACTTCCCCAAAAGTCAACAGTATCTGTTGAAAATCCAAAGTCAAGAAAACTCTTTACTTTTTCTGTATCGCCATTTCTTACTGCATTAAACATAAGATCTTCTAAGCGCTCGTTCATAACCTGAGCAGAGGTAAAAGGATTTCTGCAACGATCAAGAATTTTTTGTGCCGAATGGATATTTCCCTTTGCCACTTCCTGATTAAATCTTCTAAGAAGAAAAATATTTTTGGACATTAAAATCACCAAAGAGATATTAATTGCGGACAATAATAATTTAATTGAAAAATATTCAAAAATTAATCAATATATTTTAATATTTTCGTATATTATTCAATAATATAGTTTGGAAAGTGGTTTAAATGAAAAATATAGAGGAAAAATTAATAAAAATTATTTCAAAGGGAGAGTGTACACCAAAAATAACAAGTTTGGCAAAAAAAACCAAAGAACCTGGGACAACAATTCAGTATAATATCAAAAGAATGGAAAGGGAAGGAAAAATACTTGCATATAAGGCTGTTATGAATCAAAAGAAAATAAATCGTGGATTTTGTACCTATGTTCTAATGTCTATTTCTTCTGAAGAATATGGGAATCCTGAAAAAATAGCAAGAGAACTGGAAAAATTTGAAGAAATAGAAAATATAGCAATAGTAACAGGAGATTGGGAATTGGTTATAAAAGTTTGGACAAAAGATTCTGAAGAATATTATGGTTTTCTAAGAACAGTATTATCCAGAAAAGGAATAACAAAAATAAAGTCATTAACGACATTAAAAACAATAAAGAGCGAGTTTATTTCCTTCTAGTGATTAAATAGTCATTTATTGCCAAGGGCGGAAGTCGAATCCGCGACCTCTCGATTTCCCAATGCTCTTTTATTTTCATCGGATTACTCCTCATAACTCATAATCCTTAGGATATGAGTCGAGCACTCTAACCAGCTGAGCTACCTTGGCGAACGTTAGTTGATATATAGGTTAGAGATATTATAATTCCTAGAAATAATTAAATAAGTATCCAAAAGGATTATTTCTTTTTTCTTGTATTTCCAAGAGCTTTCTCAAGTTTTTCTATTTTTTGCTCAAGAGTTTTCATTTTATCATTGTTGTTCCATTCAAAAAGCCATTCCATAAAAATCAAAGTCGGAAAAAATACTAATAAAGTAAAAATAAAACCTTCAAAAGTTAATCTCTCTATTTGATTGAAATCCATATCAAAAAATATTCCGTGGATTATTGCAGCAGCACTAATTAAAACTGAGAAAACAAAAAGAGCGATTATCTGTTTTTTTCTTGTACTTAAATGTTTCATAAATTATGTTTTAAAGTAAAAAATTTAAAGAGTATGTTTACGGCTTAAATCTTTTCATTAGAAGACTATTTGAGACTACACTGATGGAACTCAATGCCATAGCAGCACCTGCAAGAACTGGATTTAACAGAAAACCTGTGAAAGGATAAAGAATTCCCATTGCAATAGGTATTCCAAGTGAATTATAGGCAAATGCCCAGAAAAGATTTTGTTTGATTTTATTTAGTGAATATCTGCTAATGGAAATCGCTTTTACTAAATCCCGCAAATCGTTTTTTACAAGAACTATGCTTCCGCTTTCTATTGCAACATCAGTACCAGAACCTACTGCAATTCCTACATCAGCACTTGCAAGAGCAGGTGCATCGTTTATTCCATCTCCTACAAATGCTATTTTTTTACCTGAAGATTGCAATTTTTTTACTTCTTTCGCTTTTCCATCTGGGAGAACAGAAGCAAGAATTTTATCTATTCCTGCCTGTTTTGCAATGGCAAGTGCTGTTCGTTCATTGTCTCCTGTAATCATAATTGTTTCATAACCAAGGGAGTGTAATTTGCCTATTGCCTCTTTTGAATGTTCTTTCAATGTATCTGCAATTGCTATCATTCCCATGGGTTTTTTATTTATGGAAACAAGAACAGTTGTTTTTCCTTGCGCTTCCAAAGTCTCCATATCATTAATATGATTAGAAAAATCAATTCCCTCTTTTTTCATCAATTGTATATTACCTATTAAAACAGATTTGCGATCAACTTCTGCTTTTACTCCAAAACCCGGGATTGCAATAAATTTAGAGGGTTTTATTAACTTTATTCCTTTTGCTTTTTTTACAACTGCCTGTGCAAGATGATGCTCAGAAGAGCTTTCAGCAGAAGCAACAATCCTTAAAAAATTATTTTTATTTTCACTAAAAGAAATCAGATCCGTAACAACTGCTTCTCCTTTTGTAATAGTTCCGGTCTTATCAAAAATAATTGTATTTACTTGATGAAGCATTTCAAGAGCTTCTGCATGTTTGATCAATACTCCGTTTTCAGCGCCTTTCCCAATTCCCATCATTACTGCAGTTGGAGTTGCAAGCCCCATTGCACACGGACAGGCAATAATCAGTGTTGAAACTAATATAGTTAGTGCAAATAAGAACTCCTGACCTACTATAAAAAACCAGTAGCTAAAAGCAACTAAGGACAATGATATTACGGCCCAAACAAAATATCCTGCAACTTGATCTGCAATTTTTTGTATTGGTGCTTTGCTCCCCTGTGCCTCTTCCACAAGACGTATTATACCTGCGAGAAGGGTATTGCTTCCAATTCCTGTAGCCTTAAATATAAATGAACCTGTTTTGTTTATTGTGGCTCCTATAATCCTATCTCCTCTGTTCCTTTTATGAACCGGAATGCTCTCTCCTGTAATCATACTTTCATCTATACTACTTGAACCGGATACAAGAACACCATCAACTGGTATTTTTTCCCCGGGTTTAACAAGTATAAGATCTCCTATTTTCACTTCGGAAATATTGACTTTGAATTCTTTTCCATTTCTTAAAATTATCGCGGTTTTAGGTTGCAATCCAATAAGTTTTTTTATTGCTTCTGAAGTTTTACCTTTTGCAGATGTTTCAAGATATTTTCCAAGAAGTATAAATGTAAGCAACAAAGCTGCAGTTTCATAATATAAACTTCCTTCTATTATATTGAAACCTACAAAAATACTATATGCATAAGCAGTACCAACCCCCAAAGCAACAAGAGAGTACATGTCCGGAGAACGTTCTATAAGGCTCCTAAATCCTATAAAGAACATATTCCTGTTGATAAGTAATATTGATGTAGTAAACAGGAACTGGATAAGCGCCATATTTTTCATTATAAATTCTGGAAATTCAAATGGGGATAACTCTCCAAGCATTTCAGGAAGTGCAAGCAGAACTACGGGGATAGTGAATAATATTGAATAATTTAAATTATTCCTGAGCATTCTAATTTCTTTCTCCCGCTCTTCCTTCTCATGATCCCTGGATCCATCCGCATTTTCTTCGGATAATTCATAGCCAAGTGATTTTACAATTTTAATAATTTCTTCAATTTTTATTATTTTTTCATCAAATTCTAAAGTTGCCTTGCTTGTAGCAAAATTAACTACTGCCTTTGAGATTCCTTTTGATGAACCAAGTTTTTGTTCTATTTTTGATGCACAGGAAGCACAATGCATTCCGATTATAAAAAATTGTTTTTTCATGTGAAAACCTCATTCAAAAAGGTATTTTCCATTTTCAAGAGCATGTTTATTAATCAACAGGTGTTCTCCTTGTACTTTGCTTTCAAGATGAACGGGCCAACATCCTCCTCCAAGATTGTCTTTTCCAAGAGAATCTATTTCAAAATGCAAACCGCAATTTCCGCATACTACATCAGATCCTTCCTGATAATACCCTTTTTTTTCATAAAAACATGCCTTGCACGCATCGAATGCTGTCCTTGTATTGCCGTCAGATCCAAGAACTGCAAAATATCTTATTTCCACTCCGTCATAAACATAGGTATATTTCTTAATATTGGTTGAAAGTTCTGATAATGGAATGGAGAGGTATTCTTCAGATGAAGTATTGTTTGCAAAAAGAATTTGTTGGTTGAGTAGTGTGGTATTATTTGAACAACTCTCGCCAACGCAAGAGATTGAACCTTTCGCAGGTTCTTCGAATAATGAAATGCATCCAAACATTGCAAAAATTATTAAAATAGAAATGTATCCTTTAATCATATTTTCAGCCTCCTAAACAAGAATTACTACATCCGCCACAGGAATTGCAGGAGCCCGGCGCAACAGGAACATCAAGATCTAAAGTATTAGATTCAAAATCATCAACAACTATAAACACTCCGGAAATCATACCCATCCAGCAACTCCATTTAATAGTTCCTTCTTTATCAGGTGTAAATTCAATCACCTGTTCCCCGTATTTTATTGGAATTCTTAAATTATAATCTTTTACTATTATTTCATTATTACAGCCACTTATCTGCTTTCCGTTTATGATCCATTTTACAGGAACTCCTTTTTTTAGGACAAATTTATTTGGTTCCCAGCCATAATAAGTAACGTTCATATGAATTATTTGATATCCATCTTCAATTATTATTCCAGAACTATCAATATTATTTTGTGCAGAATCTAAAAAAAATCCAGATCCTAAAAGAGTAAACCCGTTATTAAGCATTAATAATCCCATAAATATTACCAAAACTCCTGAGAATTTCACGATTTTATGTGTAAGTGAGATGCTGAGAAGATTTGCAATAAGGCCAAAGGAAAGCATTGGTAAAAGAGTTCCAAGTCCGAAGAAAAATAATAATTTTGCGCCAATAAAAATATCCCCGCTTCCAGCTGCAAGTATATACATTGCCTGTAAAGGACCGCATGCGATCATAAGACCGTTCAAAAGTCCTATTGACAATGGGGAGGAATCCTTCTTTGTATTCCCTGAAACGAACTTAGTTATGAAGGAAGGGGCACGAAGTGTAAAACTCCTCAACTGCTGGAAAATATCAAGCATTTTTATTCCGTACAAAATCAGAAATACTGCTGCAAAAAGAGCTGCATACCCTCTTAATTCATCAGTAAAAACAAATATTGAACCTACAAGACCAAAGAATGCGCCTATTAAAGTATAAGAAAGAGTTTTTCCGGAACCATAAAGGATATGGCTGAAAAAAGAGGAATCCTTTCTTGAAGAGTAGGATAAAACAAATCCTCCACACATTCCTATACAGTGGAATCCTGTAAGAAGACCTATGAGAAAAAGGATAGTTATGCTTGTACTGCTGTCTATTTTTGTAAAATCAAGAGAAACAATATCAGAAAAAACAAAATAGAATAAAATTAAAATAGTAATAATTCCGAGTGCAAGTGCGAAAAAATTGGTGTTAGAATCTTTATTTTGTTTTATAGAATAACCTGCATTCTCTATAGTATTGATAAGTTCTTTTTCCGAAATAACCGAATCTTCAAAAGTTATTTTCACTTCGGATTTTTCATAGGAACTTTCTGCATCAACTACGCCTTCTTTTTTCTTTAATGCATCTGCAATTTTTTCTTCGCAGCTTATACACTGCATTCCTGTAATTTTGATAGTGATTGATTTTTTCATGCAGTGTGCAGAACTGAAACAATATATAATAATTTACGAAACCATAGTTTCACTTTTTGAAACCAAACGCGTAAAAATGCAAAAATTATTAAAATTATTCAGGAAAATAGTATTATGGATGAAAAATCAAAAACAGCAGTTGGACTTATAGTTCTTATGATTATGTTTCTGGCACTTTTCTCAGTTCCAAAAATACTAGAGGAAAATGTTTCCACTGTTTGTATAGTAGAAGGGGAATGTCAGCATGAAAAGGATTATCAGACAATAGTTAATCTCATTCCATTTGTAGCAGGAATAGGGTTTTTGCTTGGAATAATAATATTTTATCTCTTTTATCAGAGAAATGAAAAAAAAATTGTTAAACGGGATCCAAAAATAATACTGGAAATGTTTGGAAATGAAGAGAAAAAAATATTGACTAGATTAATTGAGAAAAAAGGAGAAATACTCCAAACTGAAATTTCTAGAATCGAAGGGATAGGTAAAGTAAAGGCATATAGAATCATAAAAAAACTTAATAAAAGAGGAATTATAGAAGTGGAGTCTTTTGGAAAAACGAATCTAATTAAATTAAAAAAAGAAATAGTTAAAGAGTTTTTAGGGGAATAAATCAGCCATACGCAGGAGGCTGGACTCCACCTGTTTTTTTAGGAGGAACTGCAACACGCTCAAAATAAACCTGAGAAGGTGGATTTGGAGGTGGAAGTTCGACTCCGGGTTTTCTCCTATGAGGATCAATTTCAATTATTCTTCCGATTTCCTCAGAAGTATATGGAGGAACTTGAACATCAGGCAATTTTGGTTTTGGAGCAACAACTGGATCCTGAGAATTTGGGAACAGTTTTTGCATCCATTGCACTGCAACAGCATCAGCATCAACAGATTCTTGTTCTATTTGTTTAGCAAGCTGAAGTGCCCGTGTTCTGGTATCCGTAAACATACTTTTTTCTGAAATCACCCGTATAAAAGAAGTATCTCCATCTTGTTTTGCATTTTCTGCAAAAATAGTTAATACTTTGTCCCTTGAATCTGCAAAGCTTCCTTTAGTTGCGATATCAACAAGTAAAGAATCATAATATGCAGATATGGACATTGGCCTTGTAGACCAGGGAACTTTTACTCTTGCATTTGGGGAACCTGCTTTTGCTATATCTCTTGTCCTTTGATCCACCAATGCCTGTATTGCTTCTTCTCGAATATCCTTTTCTTTTGACTCTTTTGCAAGATAAACATACTGTGGAGTTACATTTGCATTGAGTGTTTTGAGCGTATCGAATGCAAGTTGTCTCAAAGAATAATCTGATTCACCGCAACAAGTAACTACTTGTCTAAGCATATCAGACATCATCCTTTTAACAGAATCTAGAAACATCTCATCATCAGATGTAAGTCCATGTTGACTTCGCATATTTCTATAGCCTCTAGCAAGTAAATTAAATGATTCGCGTATTGCTAAAATTCGATCTTCTGATCCATCTTTTGTTCTGTGGTATTGAGCAACCGCAGATAGAAATCTTTCTCTTTCTTCTCGTGTAAGAACAGGACCTTCGGTTTTAACAGAAGTTCTTTTTATTTCTGGTCTTGGGCTAACAGACCCTGAATTAAAAGCCCTTTGTTGAGGAGCTGGTAATGCCATATAGATCGCCATAGGATAAACAAACTTAAAGTTTATAAAGGTTTTTCAAAAATTTTAATTTTAATTTATTCCCATTTGGCCCTGAATTTTGATAATTGATGAATCTTTAAACAACAAATTAGAGGACTTTGAACTTTAAAGGTAATTCTGAGGGTATAGACAGATGATCCTTAAACTGGGGTAATACTCCAATCCACGGTTTGGTTAGATAATTTATAAAGGTTTCCATATACAATAATACTCCTATTATATAAAATAAATAAAAGGTGAATTAATGGTTAGCTGTTTGGATGTTGACGCAAATAGATTAATAGAAAATGTAGCGAAAAAGTTAGAGGAAATGCAGATTGAGAAACCAGAATTCTCAAATTTCGTAAAGAGCGGTGCGCATAAAGAAAGACCACCAACACAAAAAAACTTCTGGTATATAAGGTGCGCATCTGTCCTAAGACACACGTATGCTAGGGGAAACGTTGGAACAAATAGACTACGAAGGCATTATGGTGGAAGAAAAAGTAGGGGAGTCAAACCTGAAAAACACGTAAAGGCAGGAGGATCTTTGATAAGAAAAGCAATGCAATCCCTTGAAAAAGCAGGACTTGTTGAAAAGAAGAAGAAAGGTAGAGAATTAACCGCAAAAGGAAAGAAACTTTTAGATCAATGCGCAAAGGAAATAGAAAAAAAGTGAGTTTTATGGGAGAAGAGGAGCAGAGTGTTGAAGAACAAAAAATACTTGCTCGAATGAAAACTGCGTTAAGAATAACACTTGACGAAAAGGCATATGATAGAATGATGAATGTGCTTTTAGTTAATCAAAAACTTTTTGCAGCAGCTTCTCAAAAAGTAATTGCATTTCATCAAAGAACTGGAAAAATATTAGGTGAAAAAGAAATAATAATGATTTTAAATTCTCTCAAAGAACCGGTGAGAGAGCAAAAATTTTCGATCGTAAGAAGATAGGTGAAAGTATGGTCAAAAAAGATCTAAAAAAGAAAATGAGACTTGGAAAAAAAACAAGACAGAATAGAAGAGTTCCTACTTTTGTAACTATAAGAAGCAAGAGAAAGGTTCAAGCAAATACAAAAACTAGGGTATGGAGAACCGAAAAAATAAAGGCAAGAGATAAAGAATAGGTGAGAATATGAAAGATAATGAAGGATTATATATCGTTCCAATAGGGAAAGCGTATGATTACAAAAAAAACAGGAGGGCAATAAAGGCAGTTAAGATTCTGAAGGAATTTGTATTAAGACATTCAAAATCAGAGTATGTCGTCCTAAGCATGAAAACAAATGAAGAAATATGGTCAAGAAGCATACAAAAACCACCAAGAAAAATAAAAGTAAAAATCGTTAAAAAGGATGGAATTGCTTATATTTATCTTCCTGATGAAAAAATAGAAGAGAAAAAAATTGAGGAAAAACCTGCAAAAGAAGAGAAAGCAACTGAAAAAGTGAATAAGAAAGAAGAGGAAATTGAGAGTAAAGAAGAAAAGATTTCTGAAAAACCGAAGAAAGCAAAAGAAGATAAGAAAAAAACTGAAAAGAAAAAAGAGGAAAAATAGAAATGAAAAAAACATCTTATCACGGAAATGATTGGATTGGAATGTTTGTTAGAGCGAACAATGAATTTACTTTAGTTCCGATTGATTCAACAAATAAGTTTACTGATGCTTTTGAGGAAAACCTAAAAACAAGATGCATAAAAACAAGCATGGGCGGAACAGACATATTGGGTTCGTACATAGCTATGAACTCCAATGGTATAATACTTCCGAATATAGCATTTCCTGAGGAAATAGAAAAAATAAAAAAAGAAACAGGATTGAACGTGTACGTAAATAAAAGTATACACAATTCTAATGGAAGCAACATAGTGGTTAATGATAAGGGCGGGATAATCAATCCAAGAATAGATAAAAAAGATAGGAAAGTAATAGAAGAAGTTCTTCAAATTGAATTACATGAAATGGAGATTTCAGGGTATTTCACAGTTGGAAGTAATGTAATAGCGAATAATAAAGGATTCATTGCAAACTTTAAGATTAGTGAGGAAGAAATGGAAAAAATGGGGGAAATATTTAAGGTTAAGGGAATGAAAGGTACGATTAATATGGGTACTGGATTTGTTTCCATAGGAGTTGTGGCTAATGATAATGGTTATGTAGTTGGTAATATGTCAACCTCTTATGAGATGGGAAGAGTTGAAGAATCTTTAGGATATTTATAAGGTGATTGTATGGTAAAATTTACTATTAAAGGAAGAATAAATATTGGAAAGGAAAGAAAGTTTGTAAAAGAAATAGATGCAAAAAGCGAAAAAGAAGCAAGGGAACAGGTATATGCACTTTTCGGATCACAAAATAAGCTCAAGAGAACAAGAGTAATGATTGATAGCGTAGAAAAGGTGAATTAATGGAGAAAATGGATGAAGAAAAACAAAGAATGGCTTATGAAAGTTATTTTTATAAACAACAGCTTGGAGCAGTTAAAAAAGAAATGGAAAGAATCACACTTACTATGTTAGATATTACAAACGCGGTTAAGACAATTGATTCTATGAAAAAAACAGATTCATTGGTTCCGATTGGAGGAAACGCATTCATAGAAACAAAATTATCTTCTGAAAGAGTTTTGGTCCCGATTGGAGGAGGCTATGTACTTAAAATGGATAGAGAAATGGCAAAAACTGAGATGGAAAAAAGAGCTGAATCCACAAAAAAGGTCATAGAAAAACTCCAAAATGAATATGAAAGAATGGTTAATATGATAAATGATTTAGAAAGAAGGATAAGGGAGTAATAAATGTTTGATATTTTAAAGAAAAAAATAAATGAATTTATAGGTAAGGTTACTAGTAAAGGAAAGGAGAAAAAAGAAGAACCAGAACAGATTGTTGAGGAAAAAATTGTTGAACCTAAAGAGGAAGAGATTAAAGAGAGAAAAGAACCTAAAAAAATAACTGTTTCTAAAAAACCTAAAAAAAAAGTTCAAAAAATTAAAAAAGAAATAGTTGTTGAGAGAGAGAAAATTCCTGATTCTGAAATTGAAGAAGAGAAAATCTATGATATTAAAGATGAAAAAATTCCTGAAACTAAAGAGGAAATAATAGAAGAAACAATTCCGGAAATTAAAAAAGAGATAACACAAGAAAAAAAGGGTATTTTTGGTCAAATTAGACAAATTATTTCTGGGGAACCAAAAGAAGAGATTAAAGAAAAAAAAGAAGTAAAGGTAAAAATAGGAGTAATTGAACAAATAAAAAGCACGGTTACCGGACAAATTGAAATAAAAAAAGGGGATATTGAAGAATTATTAGAAGAATTTGAAATGGGGCTTTTGGAAGGAGATGTTGCGCTAGAAGTTGCAGGAGAAATAAAAGAAAATCTTGAAAATAGATTGATTGGTAAAAAAATAAAGAAAAAAGAACTTCATATTGAAATTCAAAAAGAAATGAAAGAAATATTGCTAGAAATAACTTCTCAACAAGGAATAGATATAGTTGAATTTGTAAAAAAATGTGAAAAACCTGCAAAAATAATGTTTCTTGGAATAAATGGAGCAGGAAAAACAACAACTCTTGCAAAAATAGCATATATGCTTCAAAAGAGTAATATGAAAGTAGTTTTTGCCGCTGCGGATACATTCAGAGCTGCCGCAATAGAACAGCTTGACAACCATGCAAAAAAACTCAATATAAAAACTATAAAACGACCTTATGGAAGCGATCCAACTGCCGTGGTGTATGATGCTGTAAATTATGCAAAAGCACATGGAATAGATGCCGTGCTTATAGATACTGCAGGAAGGCAGGATACTAATAAGGATCTTATAGATGAACTTAAAAAAACAGAAAGAGTAATAAAACCTGATTTGAAAATTTATATAGGGGAAAGCATTGGAGGAAATGCAGTGGTATCACAAGTAAGCAGCTTTAATGATGAAATAGGGCTTAATGGAGTAATACTAACGAAAATAGATTGTGATCCTAAGGGGGGAACAATAATATCTATTGCAAAAACTACAGGTCTACCGATATTATACTTAACTAATGGACAAGGATATGAGGATATATCAAAATTTGAACCTGATAGAATTATAGGGAATATATTAGGATAAAAGTGCAAAAACTTTACCCATAAGAATACCAATCTAATAGATATATACTCTTTCTAAAGAACAAAAGAAATAATAATATTGATTCTGAACTAATACTATGATTTATATTACAGGAGCAAATGGAAGGCTTGGAAAAGAAGTCCTTAAACTCCTCCCTGAAGCTATTCCGTTGGTTAGAAAAAAAAGTGGTTCGAAAAAAGAAATAGTAACTGATTTTAGTGAAAAAGAACTAAAAGAGATATTAAAAAATGCAAAAATAATGGTTCACCTTGCAGGTTCTATGAATTTTCTGGATCATAATGAATTATGGGAAACCAATGTAAAGCTCACTGAAAGAATTGTGAATTCTCTTCCTAAAAATTCGAAAATAATATTTTCAAGTTCAATATCTGTCTATGGGAAAAGAATTGCTGAATTGCCAGCAGATGAGAAAACCAAAATAAATCCGGATACCCCTTATTCAAAAAGCAAGGATTTTGCAGAGAAAATTATCTCTAAACATAAAAACTATGTAATCCTAAGAATCGGAACAATTTATGGAAAAGGATTTGAAGATTATTATATGATATTAAAAATGATTGAAAAGGGAAATATGTATCTTATAGGAGATGGAGAAAACAAAATACCTTTTGTTCATGTTGAGGATGTTGCTTATGCAATAAAAAATGCAATTAATCGTGGTAAAGGAATTTATGTTCTTACTGGAGAATGCAAAAAACAAAGAGAGATAATAGATATGGCTTCTTCTGAATTAAAAGTTAAAACAGTTCTAAAACGGGTGCCTGAATCTTTTGCATTGATGTTTGCAAAGGCTGAAGAAATAGGGGCAAAAATGGAAAAAAGAAAACCCAAAATTACTCAGGAACATATTATGGTGCTATCCAGCGATAGAGATTTTGACTGTTCAAAAGCTAAAAAAGAGCTTAATTTTAAACCAAGGAAAATAGAAAAAGGAATACGAGAAATGGTAAAGAATTATAAGAATAAGCGCTCCCGTCGGGAATGACAGCTTAAATCAATATATACTGCTTGATAAAAGCTTTTTTAGGCCACAAATTTTCCAAAGAAAATTAGTGAGAACCCGAGTCACTGGATTGAAAGTCCAACATCCTTAGCCCAATATAAATATTTGGCCGAGCTAGACTACGGGAGCTTGAGTATTAATTTTGCTGGATATTTATAAAAAGCTTTGTGCTTTAGTTATTTTTCAAGTTTTTCTGGTGGAACTAAAAGATAGATAATTGACTTATAGATTTTTTAGCATTTTTTCTATTTTAGTATTAACGTAGGGTATTGAGTTTTTTGTATCTATTTTTATCCACTTTTTGCACATAAATTTATCCTTATATATTAAAAGAAAATTTTTTCTCACTTTTGTAAGATATTGAATATTGGATTCGTATCGATCAAGTTTTTTTTGTGAGCGTTTTCTTTTCTGGGAAATTTCCGGAGAGATATCTAAAAGAAAGACCATATCTGGTTTCAAAAATTCATATTCTCGTATAATTCTTTTTGCTTCTTTGAAGGATATTCCTGGTTTCTCATAAGCTAACGTGGAAAAGATATATCTATCCAAAATAATATTCTTCCCTAGATATAGTGCTTTCTCTATAATTTTTTGGTCCCGTTTTATATCATTCAAAAAGAGTTTAAGTAATTTTTTTCCGCTTAATTCTATTTTTTTAGCCAGATATTTCCCAAGAAGAGGGGTTTTTTTAGAGGGATATTTGAAAATAAGTATATCAGGATGTTCTGATTTTATAAGGGAAATTTGGGTTTCTTTTCCGCAGCCATCAATTCCCTCAAAAGCAATTAGCTTCCCTTTGCGCATAGGAATAAAGAGCTCAATCAATTTTTAAATTCTACGATTTATACAAATAAAAGGTGGGCATATGGATATAATCTCAGTCAGAGATTTTTCTAAAGAACAAGTTGAAGAAATTTTATCTTCCGCAGAAAAAATGGAGAAGAAAATTGGCGAAACCCAAAGTTCAGGTAAAGTTGTAGCAACTCTTTTTTTTGAACCATCAACAAGAACAAAATTATCTTTTCAAACTGCGGCTTCAAGATTAGGAATGAGATATATCGATTTTTTCGGAGAATGGAGTTCTTTGAAAAAAGGAGAAAGTTTCACAGACACAATAAAAAATATTGACGGGTATGTTGATATAATAGTTATGCGGCATCCTAAGGAAGGTTCTGCAAAACTTGCTTCCATGATTGCTGAAGCTCCTGTTGTAAATGGAGGAGATGGAGGAAATCAACATCCGACTCAGGCACTTTTAGATTTGTACACAATAAAAAAATTAAAAGGAAAAATAAAAGGACTTAATTTTAATCTGGTTGGGGATTTAAAGCATGCAAGAACAATGCAATCACTAATGTATATGCTTGCGATGTTTGGAGCAAAAGTAAAATTAACATCTCCAAGAGGCCTTGAAATGGATCCAGAACTTGTAAGAGAAGTTAAGGAAAAATTTAATGCTGAAATAGAAGAGAATGACAAAATGGATGTTGAAGGTGTGGATATATTATATGCTTGCAGAATACAAAAAGAAAGGTTTGCAGATCCATATGAAGCAATGAGCGTGCAGAAAAAATTTGCAATAGGAATGGAGAATTTGAAGGGAGCAAAAGATGATCTTGCAATAATGCACCCTCTACCTAAAGTTGGTGAAGTTGATTTAGAGATAGACCATACACCATATGCAAAATATTTTGAGCAATCGAAAAACGGAGTGCCTACAAGAATGGCTGTTTTGGATTATGTTTTGAAACATAGGTGACTGTTATGTTAAAGGTTGAAATGATTGAAAACGGAACAGTAATAGATCATATAAAAGCTGGAAAAGGAAAAAAAGTATTAGATCTTCTTGGAATAGGTGAAGAATACGACCACCTTGTAGCACTTGTAATGAATGTTTATAGTAAAAAGAAGGGCAAGAAAGATATTGTCAAGATTGCAGGCATATATGTAAAAGATGACTTAGCAAACAAGGTTGCTCTGGTTTCACCTAATGCAACTATAAATATAATCAAGGATTCAAAAGTTGAAGTAAAACATAAGGTTCAGTTGCCTGAAATTCTTGAGAAAATTGCAAAATGTCCAAATCCGAATTGCATGACTAATGAAAAAAATGCTGGAGATTTTTACACTAAATTTGAAAAAAGGCATGATGATAAGTATAAGTGTATATTTTGTGAGAGATTATTTCCGGCTCATGAATTGGTTTAAAGCAATGGGATAGAGTTTAAAAATTTTAACTACTTCATAATATTATGGATGGCATTACAAAATTAGTCAGTCTTAATTTTTCAGATTTAATGGAACCGAATATAGAAATAAAACATTTTCCAGATGGAGAAAATTATATAAAACTCCCAGAAAAAATTGGAGAAGAAATTGTAGTATACCATAGATTGTATCCAGAACCAGATAACTCACTTATACAGGCAATTCTGATGCTTAGAGGAATTTCTGAAAAAAGTAAAAAAATAACGCTTATTGCCCCGTATCTTTCATATTCAAGACAGGATAAGATATGGGAAAATGGAGAGGTGTTAAGTTCAAAATATATATGCGAAATGCTTTTGTGGGCGGGAGTAAAAAAATTAATTACTTATGACTGTCATTTTATAAAAAAAGAGGGGAGGTTTAAGTATTGGGGATTGGAAATTGAAAATAGAACATTAAGTGGAAAATTAATTGAATATGCAAAAGAGAATATATTCAAAAATAAGAAATTCCAGGTGGTTTCTCCAGATTTAGGATCGAAATATATGGTTGGGAACAAAGGAAACAGCATGAAAAAGACAAGGGGACAATATGCTGATGGAAAAGAAGCAAGAAGGGAAATAAGCGAAATGAATATTGATTTTGAACTAAAAGAAAAAAATGTGTTGATTATAGATGATATGATTGCAGGAGGAGGAACAATGCTTAAAGGAATTGAAAAATTAAGAGAAGCAGGTGCAGAAAAAATTGCATGTTGCGCAACGCATGGATTTTTTTTGAAAGAATCTTATAAAAAATTGAGTGAAAAAAGCGATTATTTGTTTGTTTCAAATACTATCCCTAATAAAGCTTCAAAAGTAAATTTCATGGAATAGGTGCAATTATGGAAATACGCAATAATATGAATAATATAATAAATGAAATTAGAAAGTGTGGGGAAAGAATAGACGGAAAAGATTCTAAAAAATTAATGAATGTGATATTAAAATCTAGGAAGATATTTGTTACTGGAGCGGGTAGAAGCGGTCTTGCAGGAAAAGCTTTTGCAATGAGACTAATGCATCTTGGGATTTTGGTGTATGTTGTTGGTGAAACAACAACTCCCTCTATAGAAAAAAATGATTTATTAATCGCAATATCAGGGAGTGGAGAAACAAAGGGCATATTGGAAATCGTTAAAGCCGCTAGGAGCAGAAAAGCAAAGGTTGCATTAATTACATATAATAGAAATTCTGAGATAGGAAAATTATCAGATGTGGTAATTGAACTTGAAGGAACCTTTCCCAAAAATAAATATGCAGATCATGTGATAAGACAGGTTATGGGTGAGGATAGAAAAATTGCTCCCTTAGGAACGATATTTGAACTTACTTCCATGATATTTTTGGATGCAATAATAATAGAGCTTATGAAGATAAATAATAAAAGCGAACAGGAAATGAAAAAAAGGCATGCTAATCTTGAGTGAAAAAATGGTAAAATTCATAAAACCAAACTGGAATGAAATAGAAAAGATGTGCAAAGCGCTTAGCAAAAAAATAGAACAGGAGTTTAAACCAGATATTATAGTTTCTATTTTACGCGGTGGAATGGTGCCTGCAAGGATATTTTCAGATTTACTTCATAATAGAAATGTAGCATCTATGAGGGTAGAATTTTATTCAGGAATAGAAAAAACAAAAAAAGAACCCATCATATCCCAAACTATTTCTTGTGATGTGAAAAATAAAAGAATACTTCTTGTGGATGACGTTTCGGATAGCGGATATAGTATGAAAAAAGCTGTTGAATATTTAAAAGAAAAGAATCCTTCAGAAATAAGAACAGTTGCAATACACTATAAACCAAAATCAATTTTCAAACCAGATTACTTCTATGAAGAAACAGAGGCATGGATAATTTACCCTTGGGAAAAAGAGGAAACTAAAAAAGAGATTGGAAAAAATGAAAAATGACTTTTTAGGTTATTGGATATATTTGGGTATTATGGGGATTATAGCAATCCCTGCAGTAACAGCACCTTTTGTTTTTTATGATAATGATGAAGTATTTTCTCAAATTCATGAAATTTATCATAACTTCTGTCATCAAGTAACCTCAAGATCGTATTGTTTCTTTCCTGAGACAGGGACCATTGAAAATTGTTTCTTAAATGAGGAATTTTCTCCAAGCAAACAAATAGTTGTAGAAAAAAATGGAATACCAGGTTATAAGTTTCCTGTATGCGCAAGGGATTTTGGATTCTATCTTTTTGCATTTCTAGGAGGGATATTCTTATTCACACTGGGAATGCATAGGGAAATAAACACACCACACCCGCTATGGATAATACTCGCAATAATACCTATGGGATTGGATGGAGGAACTCAATTTATAGGATTAAGAGAAAGTAACAATATTTTAAGAGTAATGACCGGATCGATCGCTGGGTTTGTTATTCCATTTTATTTAGTCCCGATGCTTAATAGAATAGTAATAATATTAAAAAATAAAAAATAGTTTTACCTTAGTCTAATTGCCTCAAGATTGGACATTGCATAAGCAGGTTTCTTAAGCATAAGAGAACATGATCTTGCAAGATCATCTGTTTTTTCATCATCACCATGCATTGTAATTATCCTATTTGGGGTGGGATGAAGATTTTTCATAAACGCCATTAGTTGGGATCTGTCACTGTGCCCGGAAAAACCTTCAACTGTTTCAACCCGCATTTTAATTTCTTGGGTTTTCATTCTTCCATCATCATCAAGAATAGGAATTTCTTTTGAACCTCTTTGAATCTTGCTTCCAAGAGACATAGGACTTTGATATCCAACAAAAATAATTGTATTTTTCTCATCATTTGAAAGTAGTTTGAAATACTCTAATGATGGCCCACCACTTAGCATACCTGAAGGTGCTATGAATACTGCTGGTTCTCCCTGGACAATTTCTGCTTTATCTCCGCCTTTAGCTACCTTTATTTTATCCCATTCAAAAGGACTGTTGTTTGAAAGAATTCTTCTTTGCACTGCCTCTCTTAAATATTCTGGATAGGCTGTATGAATTGCTGATGCCTCCAAAACCATTCCATCTATATAAACAGGTGAAGTAAATTCTGGATCGTGAGCAAGATATTGCTCCAATACAAGCAATATTTCCTGGCTTCTTCCCACAGCAAATACAGGAATAAGAACATTTCCTCCTTTTGCAATAGTTTCCTTTATAATTGAAATAAGTTTGAATTCCATTTCTTTTCTATTTCTAATTACATCATCCTTTGCACCGTAAGTACTTTCTATAAACAAGGACTCCATTCTCCTGAAGTTTGTGTTTGCAGGATCAAGAAGTTTGGTGAAACCAAATTTCATATCTCCGGTAAATACAAGATTGTGTGTTCCCTCTCCAATATGCAAATGGACTATCGAGCTTCCTAAAATATGACCTGCATTATACAAAGTCATTTTTATCTCAGGAGTTATATCAACAACATCCCCATAACCAACAGTTATTATATGGCTAAGTTCTGTTTGAATGTCTTTTTTCGAATAGGGTGCTTTCATTGTAGTACTTTTATTTGCAAGGTTGAGATAATCCTGCTGTAACATAATCATTAAATCTCTTGTTGGTGGGGTACAATAAACCGGGCCATCATACCCATAAGCAAATAAGTATGGTAAAAAGCCCATGTGATCCATATGAGAATGTGTTATAATTACCGCATCTATCGAGGTCAGCGGAAAACCCAGCATATTGAGCATGGGATATGCTTTTTTAGGATCCTCACTCACAGGATGTATTCCGCAATCAATTAGTACATTACTACTCTGTGTTTGAACAAGAAAACATGATCTTCCGACTTCTTTAAACCCTCCAAGAGCCATTCCCCGCACCCATTCTGTTTTTATGGATTCCTGGAAAATTTTCTTTCCAAGGTTTGTAAGGAATTTTTTTCTTTCATCAGCACCTTTTATTATTCCTTTCCGTATTCCCTGTAAAGTAGATGAAGGAATTGTTGGAGTTCTAAGAACTTTTGGTGACCATCCTGTGTTTAATACAATTTCTTTCAATAAACTTCCATATTTACCGATTACAAGACCTGGTTTAAGTGCTTCTATAAAAACTTCTGAAAAAGGTTGATTAAATAGAATATTTGTTATTTCAGCTTCTTTTGGAACAATTGACTCTATTCTGGCTTTTGCTTCTTCTTCGCTGCTTAGTGCGGATTGATCAACTCTCACAACCACTTTCTTTTTCAATGCACTTGCGAGTTGATTAATTAATTGATCATTTTTATAAAATGCCTTTATATCCTTGATATAAATGGCTGTGAACAAACCTTCTGGCAATACTGAAACTACACCGCAATCCGATGGCATGATTTCTTTTACTATTTTCTCTACATCTTTATATTTCATTTTTAATACACCTGTAATTTTATTTTATATATGCAAAATAATGCAAAAAACTATAGAAAAAAGGGATTAAACAGATTTATAGAAGTTTACTAATTTCGTCTGTTTTTAATCTTTTGAACCCTTTTTTATCTAAAATAACTATATCTGCTCGTTCTCCACTTGCAGAATCTCTCCTCATTGCAGCATTTATTGATTTAAGTGCTACTTTTGCATTCTCATAAGTGGATTTTGAACCTGAATAAAGTTCTTCAAGAACTCCGTATGCTATTGGAGAACCGCTTCCTGTACTCGTAAAATCTTCCTTGGTTACTCCTCCAAGCATATCAACGCTGTAAACATGATTTCCATCCCTATCTGAGCCTCCAACCAAAAGCTGGACAAAGAAGGGGTAGAATTTATATTGAGAGAGAACATTTGCAAGTAATGTCGCAGTTGCTTCAACAGTTATATCTTTTCCGTGTTTTAACTTATATAGTTGAATTTCTGCTTTCATCCATCTTACAAGTTTCTGCGCATCTCCTACGCTTCCGGCAACGGTCATTGCGATTCCATCGCCTATTTCAAAAATTTTGTCTACATCTTTGCTGGCTATTAAATAACCCATTGTTGCCCTTCTATCAGAACCAAGAACAACTCCATCCTTACATACAAGACCAACAGTAGTAGTGCCAGTTTTTTTTGCAACATCAGAGTGCATATTTATATTTTCCATATTTACACCTTGGGAGGTAAAACGAGTAATATTCATATAATATAAGAACTCTTTTTAAAGCTAATGGAGGTATAAATTTGGTGAAAAGATGTATAAAAACATATTCTTAATATCTGTGGTTTTCCTTATGCTTTTTGCTATGGGATGTATAGCAATAGAAACAACTCATAAACAAAATGCTGATGGAAGTGCAGTAATAACTCAAAAAATGGATCTTAGTGGATATATGGATTATGTAAGTTCCATGTCTTCATCTTTCAATGACTCGACAGATTATATGGATGATTTCAATAAAATGTGTGATGATGTGCCTGAAGAAGTTCAATGCTCTGTTGATAGTACTAAATATACTGTAACAATGAGTAAGAATATTGCGGCAGCAGATGCATTTTATGAATTTGAAACATCTGGGGATCTTCTCAGCAAAAAATATGTGCTTACAGTAGAAGAACTTCCAAATTTTGGGGATATTGGAGATGACTCCGGAGAAATTCCGGCTGGTAAATTAACCGATTCCACAAATGCACAAAGCGCCTTGAGTATGAAACAATATGGTATGACCTGGACATATACAATAGAAATGCCTGGGAAAATTACAAGTGCAGAAGGAGGAACAATAGATAGCAAAAATCCAAACAAAGTAACTTTTGATATCTATGACCTTATGAGCAAACAACAAAAGATAGTTGTTGAGGCAGAATCAGAAGGTCTTGCATGTCTTCCAGCAGTTGTTTTATTGTTTGGCGCTCTTGGAGTTGCATCAGTAGGTTTTTTCTTTAAACATTAATTTCTTTTTTTTATTTTTTTATATTTTTAATATACAATTACTTGTTTAAAAAATAATTTTTTTAATTCTTCAAAAACTAGTATTGATGATGCTGAAATTATTGCAATTATCCAAATGTAAGGATCAAGTGCTTTTGCACCAAATAAAACATTTATTTCTGGAATTTGAATTGCAAGATATAGTATCAAAGTTAGTACGATAAAAGTAATGAAAATGTATTTATTAGAATTTGGGGAAGAATAAAAATGATCTTTTGCAGACCTGCAATTAAGGGAATTGAACAATTGAAGCATTACGAATGTTGCAAATGTGGCTGTTACGGCTATTTCAGGATTATTTGAAGAGAAGTATAGGAAAACTAATAACGAAATCGCAGCCATGAAAATAGAGGTTGAGAATATAGAAAGCGCAAGATTTTTTGAAAATATTTCTTTTCCTTTTCTGGGTTTTTCTTTTATTGTTTCTTTTGCAGGTTTTTCAAATCCAAGTGCAATTGCAGGGGGCCCATCCATTATTATATTTACAAATAATATTTGTAAAGGTGTTAGCAAATTCGGAAGACCGGAGAAAAAACTTGCA
>JAQTSF010000045.1 GCA_028711485.1 Candidatus Iainarchaeum sp. | reverse complement strand
TTTGTGAAACAGGTTCGGAAAGATCTCCACCTGGAGGTGAAACTGCACCGATTATAGAAATACTCCCGTACCTTTCTTCAGATCCTAAACATCTTACTCTCCCAGAACGTTCATAAAATTCTGCAATTCTTCTTCCTAAATAAGCAGGATAACCTTCCTCTCCAGGCATTTCTTCCAATCTTCCTCCTATTTCTCTCATTGCTTCTGCCCATCTTGAAGTGGAATCTGCCATCAAAGCAACATCATATCCCTGGTCTCTATAATATTCCGCAATTGTAATTCCTGTGTAAATACTTGCTTCACGTGCAGCTACAGGCATGTTTGAAGTATTTGCAATCAGAACTGTTCTTTCCATCAATGGTTTTCCTGAATTTGGATCAATTAATTCTGGAAATTCTGTAAGAACATCTGTCATTTCATTTCCTCTTTCCCCGCATCCGATATAAACTATAATTTGAGTATCGGAGTATTTTGCAAATGTCTGCTGGGAGACTGTTTTTCCTGTTCCGAATCCTCCCGGAATACAAGCTGTTCCTCCTTTTGAAATTGGGAAAAATGTATCAACACTTCTCTGACCTGTAATCAATGGAACATTTGGAGGGAATTTTTCATTATAAGGTCGTGGTTCTCTTACCACCCATCTTTGAGTTAAATATAAATTTTGTTCTTTATTATCTGTTGAAATTTTTCCTATAACTTCATCAACAGTGTATTTTCCTGAACCAATTGAAGTTATTTTACCATTATAAGGTGAAAGAATTCTGTGTTCTATGAGTTCGGTTTCTTGAACAGTTCCAAGAATATCACCTTGTTTAACAACGCTTCCGTTTTTAACTTTTGATTTGAATTCCCATTTTATTTTTCTATCTAAAGGAGAAACAGTTATCCCTCTTTCAATAAAAGAACCTGAAGCATCTTCTATAAATTTTAAAGGTCTTTGAATTCCATCATAGAAATTTTTAAGCAAACCAGGACCCAGTTCAACTGATAAAGGATTTCCAGTACTTACTACTGGCTCTCCAGGTTTAAGTCCTGTAGTATCTTCATAAACCTGAATGACATAGGTATCTCCTACAATTTTAATTATTTCACCGATTAAACCTGCTTTTCCAACCTTTACTACATCATATAGTTTTGCCTGAAAATTTTCAGCTTCAACCACAGGTCCTGAAATTCTTTTTATTTCTCCATTGTTTCCAGATGAAACAGTATTATTTGTTTTTTTTATTTTTGCACACATAATTTACACCTCAATCATCTTTTTTCATCATAATGTCAAATCCAAGAGCTCTTTTTACGATGCTTCTTAGATCTTCTTCTTTATTGCTTTCCCCGAATACTCCGGGAACTGGAACGATAACTGGATAGGCAAGAGAATCAATTTTCTTTTTCATTCTCCAATCCAAACTTGAAATCATATCGTCCTGAGCAATAATTATACCATATTGTCCGTCTTTAATAATTTTTTCTAAATTTTCCTGAAAATTTTCTTTGGTTGCTATTATAGATTCGCCAAGACCAGCTAACATAAGCCCTGTTGAAAGAGTGGGTGTTCCAATAACAATTATTTTTGCTTTAGTCATCTTTATCCACCAGGTATAAGTAAAGTTTCTATAACCTCTTTGGGCGCTATTTCGAATTCTTTTGAAAGTGCAAGCTTTCTAAGATTGTTCATTTCTTCTTCTTTGAGTAATATAAAACCTAATAAATTTCCAATTGAAAGAATGGATTTGTGAAAAAATTTAATTCGTTCAAACGAACGAGCCCGGGTAAGTTCTGTTTCAAGAGTTACAAGATCTTTGACCTTTTCTTGTTTTAAAGAAGGAAATAGTCTTTTTATTAAAGGAAAGAGGTTTGCAAGATTATCTGATTTCACGATGTTTGAAATCATAATTTTATCCATAAGTCCTCCTTTAAGAAGATAGGTAGAAATTGTTTTCTCGTCTTTGATTCCGCTTTGTTTAAGCCGTTCTATTATTAGTATATTTCTTGTTGTAATTTCCTCACTTAGTAATTTATAAAGAGCTTTCACATATTTATCATGTATAAAAGGTCTCAGATAATACTCCATAAGAGCATAAGAATATGTATCTAACATTACTCTTATTTCTGAAAAGATATCTGTTACAGACATTGCTTTTTTGAAACGATTCCAACTTTCGGAACCTAATTGTTTAGAACTTTGGGAAAGCAAATCTCTTCCAAATTGAGTTTTCTTTATTTCATTTAAAAGCTCTTTTTCTTCTACTTTATAAATGGATTCTAGAGCAGTTAAATCTAATGAACCCACAGCTATAAGTTTTGGTTTTACTTCTGAGAAATTAGAAGTTATTTTTCTAGACTGCAGAACTATTTTAAGATTTATAACATCCCATTTCATAAGCAGAGCGTCTATAACCGGCTTGTCTTCATTGGGCGCAATCTTCTTTATTTTTTTAACAATAGTAGAATAATGATCTCCTGAAGCACAGTCTATAAGTTGGATGCCGTCGTAGTATGCTGAAGAATCAAGAACGGATTTTTTGTAATGTGTTTTTTGAAGAAGTTCAGCCATTGCAACAACGGATTTTAAGTTGGCCAATTCAAGATAAGTTTCCTTATTAAGAAGAAGACCTTTCATTCCGTGAACTCGGGCATTTGCATATCCATAGACCATGTAGCCTATTTTTGGAAATTTTGGCAAAGAAACCATGTTACCCTCCAAATAGTGCGTTAAATATTTCTTTTCTCAGAACCGTTCTTTTTGTTTCAAAAATCGTTTCAAGAGTATAATTTATTATTATTTTTCCGAATGCTGACTCAGCTAGTAATCCGCCGGAAGCTTTCAAATCTTCCGATATGGTTATTGAAGAAGATTTTGTTGTTGGAAGATATTTTTTATCCCCCTTTACAACATGGAAAATTATAGCTCCAGAAAGCTGATCAACTGCGCTTTCAAAGCTTTTTTTCATAAAATTAGGATAGGAACTTGTGGTTCTAAGTTTGTAAAGATTGGACTGCATTGAATCAAGATAAGAAGTTACAGCATGTTCCCGAGCATCTGAAAGAATTCTTTTTCTTTCAAGATTTGCCCATGCCAATCTTTCCTTTTTCTGAGATTCAAGCTTATCCTTAACTGTAATTTCAGCTTTTTCCAAAAGTTCTTTTTCCTCTTCATGCGCAGCTGAGATAAAGGAGTTTGCCTCCTTTTTCGCTTTTGAAACTATCTGTTCAGATTCTTTTTTGGATTCTAGCAACAATGCCTCTGCTAATCTATCAATGCTCATTTCATCACAACTCCAGCTAAAAAAATTTAGTTGGATGAAACAGTTCCAATTAACAGAAATGCTATAATGAACGAAAGTACAGCCAAAACTTCAGGAAGAACAAGATATACTATTGCTTTTCCTTCAATTTCAGGTCTTTCAGCTATTGCGCCCATTAATGCAGAACCAATTGCACCTTGAGACCATGCTGCTGCCAAAGCACCTACTCCCATTGCAAAACCTGCTGCCAAAGCAGCTCCTGCTCCTACTTCTAATCCTTCCAACATATTTTCACCTCATATATTTTCACTGTTATTTATTGAAAATGGTTTGAAAAGTCTTCCTCCGCCGTGCATGAATTTTGTCTGAAATTCAACAATATTCAAACGGCCTCCCTGGATAAGAGCTTCAACCATTACAATAAGCGTATTTACTCCATGCATAATTATTAAAATTGGTAAAAGTACCAGCAACATCAATAAATTATTGGGATCTGGTAAAAAGAATGTATTAATTATTTCTGCAAGTATTACTCCAACTACACCCACTGCTGCAATTCTCGTATAAGAAAGAATATTTCCGGCCAGCCCAGGAATTTCTAAAAGACCCATAATTCCTTCAGTTATTACTAATCCTAGAATAGATAACATAAGAATACTTGAAGAATATAAACCAATAGTATCTGGTGGGAACATGTTAAATAAATAACTCATAACTGCAATTGTACCGAATATAGTTACCCCAAGCCAGCATAGTTTAGCTGCTGCATGTTTTTTGTTATGATTCCATTCATTTATTGCACCCACTATAAAACCAAGGCTTAAATTGAAAACACCCACTAAGGCAGACAAACCTACTAGTTGGGTAAGATTATGAACTCTATGAAATCCTTCGTATAGAGGTATTGATATCAAAGTGGGAAGACCAAAACCTGCAAGAAAATTAAAGAACTGTACATGTGTCATTGCCATCCATTCATCAAAAAATATTCCGAAAAATATTGCAGGAATTGCAGATATTATCCACAATTTAATTGTAAAAAGAAGAAGACCTTTTGGTTTTAATTTTTTAAGAAGCAAAAATGAAATTATAAGCGAAAATATTCCATATATTACATCTCCCATAATCATTCCATAAAACAAAGGAGCTGTAAAGAAAAAAAGAAAAGTAGGATCAAATTCTGAATGTTTTGGAAGAGAAAATAGTTTAACGAAAAACTCAAAACGCTTCATAATTTTTGGATTGTCTAATTTTGTAGGTGGAGAATCTTTTGGTTTCGAAATTTTCGAGACAAGAACTTTCTCCTCGAAAACAGAGGAAAGAAAATGCGATAAAGAATCGAATTCATTTTTTTCAATCCATCCTTCCATAACCACCATTTTTTCACTAAAACCAAATTTGGATGCTATTTGAGATCTTTGAGACAGAACAGAATATTTCTCTAAAAGAGTACTTATTGAATCATAATAATTTTCTGAGAGTTCAGTGAGTCTTACCTTTACAGCGGTAATTTTAAGTTTCTGTTTTTCAATTTCAGAAGATAAAAAAACTAAGTGCTCTTTTGGTTTACCAATTTCCAAAGGAACAGATATACGGACAAAACCAAAAGGATTGATAAGACCATCTATAACAGTTTCTTCTTCGTGTAAAAAAAGGAATAACACATTTTTTTTAGAAATATGATGAGTAAATTTTAATGTATCCGAATATTTTTCGAGTTTTTTAACTAATTTGGTATAGTTTGCTCTTGGAATTGTTCCTAAAGTATAAGCAATATGAGGGGACTTTAATTTCGAGAAATCAATGTCCAAAGAACAAAGAGAATTTGTAAGTTTATAATCTTCGTGAAATTTTTTTAAGTTGGATTGTATGTTGCTTAATTCATTATTTAGATTCTTTAATTCCTCTTCAAAAGCATTTATTTTATTTTCTGAAATTTTTTTAGCAGATTTAACTAGAGATTTTTTATAATAATTTGAAAGAATATTTTTTATAGATCTTATTTGTATAATTTTAGAAGAAAGCTCGTTGTAGTCGGAAAAATGTTGGCTTGATTCCAATTCAGATTCTGGAACTCTTGAAATTTCCATTACTCCTTTTTCATGAAGTTCATCAACCAAAGACCTGACAATGGAATTAAGAGCAACTATGCGAATCTTTTGCATTGGAACAGGTCTATACATAAAATCACTGAATAATTTCTTCAAATAATGAATCGTACAATTTTTGTTTAAGTTTAACATTTGCTAATTTTTCTGCTTCTGATTTTGCATCAGATATAACGGCATTTACCTTGGATTCTATTTTTGAAGTACCTTCTTCCAATAATTTATTCTTCTTTTTTACAACAGAATCCTCAGTTTTTATTTTTATTTTTAAAGCTTCATCCTTTGCATTTCTTAAAATTTGCTCAGATTCAGAAATAGCTTTATTTTTAATTTCATTTGCTTTTTTTTCAGCAGATTTAATATCTTCTACTAAATTAGTTATTTCAGAATCACTAACCTTCATGGAACCACTAGCAGAAAGAGTATAGCATAGAAATGTTTAAAAACATAATTAACAAGAATTGAACATAGATTTAAATATTCAATATGTATATAGGATAGAAACTGGAAAAATCTATTGAGTTTGGGCTCGTAACTTTTGTACTATATACGTCAAAAGAATTGAGCTGAACAATGGAGCTGAAAAACATGGGAGCATATAAATATATTAAAAACGCAATTAGAAATGCTAGAAGCAGCAGAAACCAAGCATACAGAGAAAGATTGATAAAGTGGAGAAAGGAGGGTGCTGTAGTAAGAACAGAAAATCCGTATAATATTCCAAGCGCAAGAAAATTTGGTTATAAAGCAGCTAATGGTTTTGTGGTTGCAAGAGTGAAAATGGATAAAGGAAGACGAAAAAGACCGAAACCTGCAAAAGGAAGAAGCGCAAGACATAA
>JAQTSF010000044.1 GCA_028711485.1 Candidatus Iainarchaeum sp. | reverse complement strand
ATGATTAGTAAAAAAACAGGTGCTCTCATAAAAGCATCTTGTGAATTAGGTGCAATACTTTCAGAAAAAAAGAACTATCTTTTACCTTTAGGGAAATATGGTATGGATATAGGGATTGCCTTTCAGATTCAAGATGATATCTTAAATCTCGTAGGACAGGAGGAAAAATACAAAAAAGAAATAGGCGGGGATATTACAGAGGGAAAAAGAACGCTGATGCTTCCTTATGCTATAAACTCTCTTAATAAAAATGAAGGAAAAGAACTCAAGTCTCTTCTATTAAAAAAATCTTCAAAAAAAGAGGACATCTCACGTGCAATTGAACTTTTTAAGGATTCAGGAAGCATTGATTATGCTCAGGAGCAGGCTTTTAATTTAGTAAATCGTTCTAAAAAAGAGCTAAATAATTTACCAGATTCAGAATATAAAGAAGCCCTTGTTGAACTTGCAGATTTTGTTGTTAAGCGTTCTCATTGAGCTCGCGAATATCTTATGCAAGTTTTTAAAATATTCTCTTATTTATTTTAGCATGAAACTCCCAATAATCCATTGCAAGATATTAATGTTATTTTTACTGATTTCAGGAATATTATTTTCCTTTGACCTGTCTCCTTATCTCTATCCAGAAGAAAATATGAATATGATTTCAGAAGTTTCCTTTTCTGTTGATGGACAATCCTATACTTTAATAAAAATAGGTACAAAAGCAATTTTTCTATTAAAGGACGATGCAGTTGTCAATGAATCAGCTGAAATAGAACATGTTATATCTACTTACTACAAGGATCAATTCTATCCCACTGATGAAGAAATAAATGAAATTTATGATCTAATAGCCCAATTCAATATGAGTAGATATAACAACGGAACAGGAGTCATGCCAATAACCGAAGAAAAAAAATGTTTATATAACCTTTTTATGATTGAAAAGAAAGCCGGTGTTATTCAGGATAAATTTCCTTGTTATGATCAAGAATCCTGTGAATTAACTGAATTTATGTTTTGTTCTGCAGTTGGTGATAAACCATTTTCAATGTGCCAGCCTGGGGATCTTATAGAAGACCTTAAACATCTTTCCTATGCCAGCATAGGAATGGATTCAATTCTTTCAGAGTTTATAAAAAAATTAAATAATCATGATGAAACTACTCTTTATTCTACATTAGAATTTATAAAAAATAATATAAATACACTAAAAGATTATGCAGAAGATGTTGAAACAACTGTTTTCAGGACAGCAAGTCAACCTTCTGAAAAATGTTATTATATAACACACACACAAGAAATAAACTGCTTTAAGATGTGCGGGATAATAGATCTTGATCAGGCAGTACTTACTTCTTTGAATACCAAAGTTTCCGCACTTATGATTAAGGTTGAACCACTCTCAAAACTCGAAGACACTGCAGGTCAGGTTTCTGTAGAAACTCAGGAAAGATTTGAATACAAGAAAAATGTTGAACTACGCGAGGAATACATTAAATCTTACGGAATTATTTACCTAGAATCACAAGAATTACTTTCTGAAGTAGAAAATACTCTTGAAACCAAAGTTGTTGATCAGAAATTAAAAAATGAATTCGAACAATTAAAATCCGTAAAAGAGGATATAAATAGTTCTATGGAAAATTTTAATTTTACAAATATTGAAAAAAAGATTGATGATCTGAAATTTTTAATTAATAAAACAGAAGTTCTGCTTGATGAATCTTTATCTGTTTATGATGATACGATGAATTCCAAATCCACAGCAGAACTTTATTTCTTTGTCCTTAGTATGAAAAATTTAGATAATTCTATGCAATCTGAAGTAGATACTCTTGAATTTTTAAAAGAAGAGTTAGACGATGAATTAAATAAATCTGTTCCAACAATCTCAAAGATGTCCGAATTCAATGAATCCTACTCTGAATTAGTTTTATCATTATCTTCTATGCTCGATAAACATAAGGAAAATTTTGTTTTCTCGAAATTAAAGTCTTTTGCAAGAAAAGTAAATTCTAACTTTAATTCACTTATTAATGAAATAGATAGTCCTGACTACAGCAAAAAACAAGAATATTCTTTACAAATGCCTATGGCTCTTTCAATATTCAACTTTTTCTCAATATTTTCATTAGGTTTATTTATTTTCATTGGTGCAGTATCCCGCATTTCTTATGAATCAAGACATAGAAAAGGAAGATTGGTATTCTACTCTGGTCTTTTATTTATATACGGACTTTGCGTGCTTTTATTCTCAGGTGGATTTTATTTCTATCTTGAAAAAACTTCAAACTCGGCAGATCTTGAGGAATTTATGATCTTTGCAAAATCATCAGAAGAAGTTTCCATAATGCTAAACCTTGAAAATGTTTCCTCCGAAACCGCAGCATCAATGAAATCATGTGCCGGAAAACTTGAAAATATACTATCTTCCAAGAATTTGTCTATAAATACTTATACAATAAACAACGGTTGTTTTCTGGATAATACGCAAATTGCGAATTATTCTTCTGAAAGTTGTATGGACGTTCTAGATACTCCTTCATTTTATCTTACATATTCTCCAGTATCCAAAAATCCAGATGTTAAATCTATATTTGTAAATCAAATTACTATATTTGGAAATAAAGATTACTATGATGAATGTAAAATTGCTTCAGTTTTCAAGGTGATTGAATTTGACTAAAGCTAAAGAAGAATCCTCCTCTTTTTTAGGAATAAAAGGATTCGCAGTCGTAGTATTATTTGTATTGGCTGCAGTCTCAGTATATTATTTCTACTTCCTAAATTCTGAAGAGAATACGCCCGATAATACAAATTTTGAACAACTATTCTTACAAAATTTATACTCTTCGGATATAGTATATATCGTAATGGATACTAGAAATATGAATAATCAAAATATAAAAGAAGGAGTTATGCAATGCGGTGTTGATTTTGCAGGAAGCCAGGCATTAGCCGGAAAAGAAATTCTTTCAATGGCATTGGAGGAAGAAACCTGTTGGTTCCAGAATAAAACTACTATTGAAGAATGTGCCGCTCTTTATGAAAAAGGACCTACATTATATATTACTTCAAATTCAAAAACAGGGTATTCCGAAAAAACATTTATTGTAAATATAGATGAAAATTATGTTATTGGTTCTTGTAATATTGCAATATTAAACTAACTTTTATACCTTAGGAATGCTCCTATTCCACCAAATCCCTGCAAAAATTGATTTCCTTCTGCGCTGTTTGTGGAAATTACATCAACTTTTATTCCCTGTGCTTTGGCAAGATCTATAAAATATTCATTTAATTGTTCATCCTGCTCCACTTGCATAGAAACATTGCAGGATTTACACAATTTTCCTTCTACTTGTTCATGTTCCCCTATAAATTCTTCCTCTTCTTTTTTGCATTGATTGCATATATACAATATTCTTCTTAGGGACAAATCTTCTGAAACCAAAACATGTTCTGCTTGTTTGCTTTCAATAGCTTCTTTTACCTCTTTAACTCCATAGGTGGCAAGTCCTCCTGTAACAACCTCTTTTATGAATCGGTCTACTATCTTTTTTTCTTTTAATGCTGCATGTTGTTCTAATATTTCCCCACTTTTTGCAATTACTTCCCGTACACCATACTCATCAGTATACCCTGTATCCACCATTCCAAGTATTTTTATTTGATAATTGAATGTTTTTTCTTTGAGGAAATATTCCTTTGTAGGTCCTGGACCTCCGACAATTACTCCCTTTATTCCCTTTTCAAGAAAAGCCTTGTCCATTGATTCTCCTATTCTTACATGATATTGGTGTATTTCTCCTTCTATGAGTCTTTGATATCTTGCAGCAGACTGTCCTCCTTTTCTTATTTTTGCATGCGCAGTAGAAGTAACCGTTTTCACTACTTTCGTTTCTGTTCCTTTAGTTATTGCAATTGTTGCTTCTTTTCCATCCATTACTACTATGCCATACGCTTCCTGGGATTCAGTCATATCTATTAATGGTTCTAAAAAGAATTTGCTATCACACCGGTATATATTCATTTTCAATTCATTTATAGGTTCTATTGAAAATAATTCAACATCTATTTTTGAAGGATTTTCAGATACATTTCCTGCAAAGATACATATCCCGTTTTTTGGTGTTTTATTATATACTTTTAAATGATTTATTATTTTTTCCAATGCGCTGGATACATTTGTTTTTGTACTTTTTGATTTTATATTGCTTGCCTGGCTTAACTCCTCCCTTAATTTACCTGAAACCTCATGAATCGGATATCCTGCAGGTATATAAACCGAAATAAGCTGGGTTCCGCTCCCCCTATAATTTGAAAGTTTTTTTATCTGCTTTTTGAACAGATACAATCTGTCGCTTTCTTCCTCCATTATCTAACCTTTTAATATTTTTACCTCTCCATCTTCCAGGAAATATTTCATTTTTATTATTTTTAATTTTCCTTTATTTACAAATTCTTTAACTATCTGGCTTTTTTCTAGAATTTCTTTTTCAATGCAGTTTAAATTTTCACAAATAGCTTCTTCAATATCTCCTTTTGCAATAGCAGGGGTTATTTTTTCAATAATATAATCTATATTTGTTCCTGATTTTTTACCTCCGCATCCGCAGGTTGCAGTTACTGCCCCGCATTTAGAGTGTCCTAGCAGAATAAGTAAAGGAGTTTTAAGATGTTCTACACCATATTCAATACTTCCAAGAACCGAGCTGTCGCATATATTTCCTGCGTTTATTACTGTAAATATTTCTCCTATTCCCGCATCAAATATATATTCAGGAACAACTCTTGAATCGCTGCAGGAGAGTATTGTTACATATGGTTTTTGTCCATTTACAACTCTTTCTCGTTCTTCTTTGAAATCCCTTTTCAATGGTTTGTTTTCAATAAATCTTTTATTTCCTTCCAAAAGTCTTTCTAAATAATCCATAGTTCTCCCTCATAAATAGAGTGTATTATTCTTATATAAGAGCGGATATTTTTAAATAGTTGCCCATAATATTTTTATCTTATAATTGGTTTTTCTTATGTGTGGAATAATAGGGATTCTTAAAACCGAAGAAAAGGATAGTGCGGTTGAAGAACTTGTTTCATCGCTAAAAAGGATGGATTACAGGGGCTATGACAGTTGGGGTTATGCAATTCTTCACGATGATAAAATAAAAATAGAAAAGAAGACAGGGAGAATAACCAAGGGTGCTTTAAAAGAAAAAATCTTTTTAGGGATTGGCCATACACGATGGGCAACCCACGGCGGGGTGACAGATGAAAATGCCCATCCACACACAGATTGTAAAAATGAAATTGCAATAGTTCATAATGGAATAATAGAAAATTATATTGAATTGAAAAAAGAGTTAGAGATAAGAGGGCATAAATTCAAATCAGAAACAGATACAGAAGTAATAGCACATCTTTTTGAAGAAGAACAAGGTTCATTTTTTGAACGTGCAAAATCAGTTTCAAAAAAACTCAAGGGTTCTTTTGCTTTGGTTGCAATAGACAGGAAAAATCCAAATGAGATGATTGCAATAAAAAATGAAAGTCCTTTACTTATTGGTAAAAGAGAAAATGAATTTATCGTTGCCAGCGATCCACTTGCTTTTTTAGATCATACTCAAAATGCCTATCTTCTTGAGGAAGGAGATATTGTTCTTTTAAGAAAGAATGGTGAAATCGAATTGGAATTTTATAATTTTATTGAAGGTAAAGAGGTTAAAAGAAATTTAAAAATCTTGGATTGGAAAGCTCAATCTGCGGATTTAAACGGTTATGCTCATTATATGTTAAAAGAAATAATGGAACAGCCATTTTCACTAAGAAATGGCATTAACGAAGAAGCAGCAAAGAAACTTGCTAATATTATGAAGGGAAAAAATGTTGTTGCAGTTGCATGTGGAAGTGCAAGGCATGCAACGGTTATAGGAAAACACATTCTTCATAGGGTAGCAAAATTCCAAATGGAAGCAATGATGGCTCATGAATTCAGCTATTTTGTTGATGATGCGCCTGAAAATACTTTAATTCTAGCAGTTTCCCAGAGCGGGGAAACCGCTGATGTTCTAGATGTTGTCAGAAAAGCAAAAGCCAGAAATATTCCTGTCATAAGTATCGTAAATGTTTCATCAAGTACGCTTGCAAGGGAAAGCAAAGCATTTTTTCCATTAAACTGCGGTCCAGAAATTGCAGTTGCTTCTACTAAAGCATTTTCAAATCAAGTACTGGCTTTCTATTTGATTGCATATGCTATGATCAACAATCTTGAAAAAGCAAAAATTTCTTTGAGCAGACTCATCGTAGCAATAGAAAAACAACTTCCTTATTTTAATAAAAAAGCCAGGGAAATTGCAGAAAAGATTTACAATAAACAGCATGCGTATGTTCTTGGAAAAGGAGTGAATTTTGCCATTGCATTAGAAGGTGCATTAAAAATAAAAGAGATAAGTTATATACATGCA
>JAQTSF010000043.1 GCA_028711485.1 Candidatus Iainarchaeum sp. | reverse complement strand
GAAGGATTCACAGGTGCAGATATCTCCTCAATTTGTCAGGAAGTCAAGATGAAACTTTTGAGAGCAGAGATAAAGAAAAAACCAATAAAACCATCAGATGAACTTGTTCTTGGTGTTATAAGTATAAGAAGACCTTCTGTGAATAATAAACTCTTAGAGGAATATTCGAGATTTTTAGAGGTCTATGGAGAAAGAAAATAGCAATTATACACTATTATCTCAACATATTTTGTTATTTTTAACATTAAAATTGGTTTTTTATGTGCATTTAAACACTTTTTTTAAAAAAACATATATATACTACCTAATTCATATACTACTAGGTGGTTTTCTTGCTTAAAATATTCTCTGATATTTTCGGGTCTAAAAAACAGGTTTCTACAAAAGAAATAGAATACCTAACATTAGTGCTTAACTCGGCCTATACCAAATCCTGTAGTGACGAAACTGTCAGGGGAAGCACATTAGAGGTTGCAAGAAGATTAAAGGATGCGATGCTTTCCTGCAATGGTTCTTTATCCATTGAACATAAAAAAGAAGCATTATCCGCACTGAATAAAATAAAAGTACATGCACTCTCAACAGGGGATCCAAGAGATTATACTCTATTTCTACAAATTGAAAATTTGAACAAAGACATCATATTTTGACAGATTCTAAAAATTCTCCTAAAAAATAAATACTTCCAGTTATTAAAATAAGATCTTCTTTTTTTGCCATTTTTTTCGCAATTTTTAGTGCTTCTTTACAATTTTTAGTAATTTTTCCTTTTTTCAAATATTTTTTTAATCTATTAGGATTTTCCGAATTATAATATTTCAATTTTGGAAAAATAATTTCTTTTGCTTTTCCATTGATACTTTTAAGCATTTTTTTCCAATCCTTCGTTTTCATAACCCCAAAAATAATAATCAGTTTTTTATATTTAAAAATATCAATATTTTTCATTAATTGTTTTGTTCCATCCGGATTATGCGCAACATCTGCAACTATCAATGGTTTTCTATTTAATATTTCCATTCTTCCCGTTATTCTAGCATTAAAAACTCCTTTTTTGATATACTTCTCATTTATTCTAAGCAATTCAGATGCTTTGATCGCAAGCGAACAGTTTTCAGCCTGATAATTTCCAAGCATTTTCAATTTTATATTTTTGAACATTTTATTTCCAAAATAATCAAATCCTGTTCCTTTTTCATCAGCATTAATGTTCTTTATAAAAAAATTTTTTCCAATTGAAAAAAGTTTTCTTCTTCTTCTTTTTGCAATCTTTTCAATAACTTCAAGTGCTTTTCCATCAGCACCAGTTATTCCAATTCCTTTTTTAAGAATGCCTGCTTTTTCATACGATATTTTTTCAATTGTTTTACCAAGCCATTGAGTATGTTCTAATTCTACATTCGTAATTATTGCAATTTTTTCATGAGCAGCATTACAGGCATCCAATCTTCCACCCATCCCAACTTCCATAACAACATAATCGCATTTCTCATCATAGAAATATTTGTATGCAATTGCAGTTAATGCTTCAAATTCAGTCATTGCATACTCTTCTTTTTGGTATAATCTAAGAATAATATCTTGATATTTTTTTAATTTTGAATCGCTTATTTCTTTTCCATTTATTTTATATCTCTCATTATACCTAAGAATATGTGGAGAGTAAAAGCTTCCGATTTTATATCCTGCTTCTCTTAGAATTGAAGATAAATAACTGGTTACAGATCCTTTTCCATTAGTTCCTGTAACTAATATTACTTTTAGTTTTTTCTCAGGATTCCCCAATCTTTTTAATATTTTTTTTATTCTTCCCAAACCTGGTTTTGAACCGAATTTTGAAAGTAGGGAACTCAATTCCATTTTTTTCATAATTATCAATTTGAGAGTTTATTTTTCTGATGCTTTTACTGTATTATACATAAGCATTGCAACCGTAAGAGGACCAACCCCTCCCGGAACTGGGGAACAATGAGCTTTTTTTATTACATTTTCGAAATCAACATCTCCCACATTTTTGCCATTAATTTTATTCATACCAACATCTATAATATATGCTCCTTCTTTTACCATCTCTGCAGTTATTATTTTAGGTTTTCCAACAGCTACAACAATGATATCTGCTTTTTTGGTATATTCTTCTAAATTTTTTGTTTTGCTATGTGTTATGGATACGGTTGCATTTTTATTTAGAAGAAGTGAAGCAATAGGTTTTCCAACAATGTTGCTTCTTCCAACTACCACAGCATTCTTTCCTTCAACTTTTATCTTATAATACTCAATCATTTTCATTATCCCAAAAGGGGTTGCCGGGAGCATATCATTGTCTTCAGATATTCCTAAAAATAATTTACCAACATTTATTGGATGAAACCCATCAACATCCTTTTCAGGAGCTATTTTCTCAAGCAATTTATTAGCATTTATATGTTTAGGAACCGGAAGTTGGACTATAAATCCATCAACATTTTTATCTTTGTTAAGTTTGTCTATTTCGTTCAAAATTTCCTGTTCACTGCTTTCCTCAGTAAATTTAATCTGTTTTGCAGTTATCCCTATTTTTTCTGCACTCTCAAGTTTTTTCCTTACATACACCTCAGAAGCATCGTCTTTTCCGATAGTTATTATTACTAACTTAGGAGCTAGTTTTTTTTCTATTATTCTTTTCTTTAAATCTGTTAATATCTTTTCAGAAACCTTTTTTCCATCCAATATCATAATCTGAATTCGTTTGCAAGTTATTTAAATATAATGCTGGAAATTATTTTCTTACTTACGCGGGCTTGTAGCTCTCTGATTGAACAAAGATTTGTTCAATTCGAGCCACTCGCCCAAATTAGTATCTTTGGATATTAATACACTTCTTATGGGCTTGTAGCTCAGCAGTAGAGCGCATCGTTCGCAACGATGAGGCCGGGGGTGCGAATACTCTAAATAATAAATAAATTATTAGAACCGTTATTCCCCCCAAGTCCATATTTTTAAATATAACCATTTATCAACTCTAAAATATAAATGATGATTTAAATGGTTTCTTTACCTAATATTTATCAAGGAAATTACTTTTTACTTTTAATACCAGCTCTAATATTGATAATTTTATCCTTAAATTTTATCCTAATAGACCCCGGTATCAAATTAGGGGTGGATTTTAGGGGCGGAATGCTAGTTTCTCTTACTTTGGATGAACCTGCAGATGCAGAAGTATTAAAATCCGAACTTTTAAATGAAGGATTTGAAGCAGATGTAAAAGTTTTTGAGACTGCGATAGGATATAAAGCAGAAATTGAAGTTCCCCAAAGCGAAAAAATAATAAAAGCTGATAAGCTGAAGGAATCCTTTGACATATTACTTGAAGAAACCTCAACATTGGAAGGACTTTCTTTTCAGGATGATTCTTTTAAAGAAGAATATCTAGAAAAACGTTCTGAACTTGATAATACTGTAAATGAATTATTTTCTCTTGCAAATATAAAAAACGATTCTTCAACCATACCAAATCTTAACCATGTGAAAAAAGCTTTTCTAGACGCCCATTCAATAGTATACAAAGATTATGAATCGTCAATTACAAAGATTATCGACAATTATGTCTCATATTCTTCAATTTATATCCAATCAGTAAGTCCAAAATTAAGCATTCACTTTATAGAAAGTGCAATAAATGTTTTGCTATTGGCTGGAATTTTAAGTACTATTCTAGTGTTCTTATTTTTTAGGAGTCTTGTTCCAAGTGCTGCGGTATTAATTGGAGCTATAAGCGATATTATAATGGCTTTAGGTGCAATGGCATTTTTCCAAATTCCACTTACACTTCCTTCATTTGCAGCCCTCTTAATGCTTGTAGGTTATTCGTTGGATACTGATATAATGCTCACGATGAGAATGTTAAAAAGAAAAGGGGATCCAAGAGAAAAAGCGCATGATGCAATGAAAACAGGAACAACAATGACTTTTACAGGGATAATTGCATTCTCAGTTTTATTCGGATTAAGTATCATGACAAACATTTCAACATATTATGAAATATCATCTGTCGCTCTTGCAGGGCTTATCGGAGATCTATTTGCCACCTGGGGCATAAATGCTGTGGTACTTCTCCATTACCTAATTAAGAAAGGGGAGTAGTATGGATTTCCTAAAAACATTAAAATCTGGAAAAGGGTTATTCCTCATTTCATTATTTATACTATTTATACTAGGGTTATACTTCTACGGAAAATTTGCAGGTTTGTTTTTAATATTTTCAATAATGCTTTTTGGAATAATATCCTTATTTTGGAAAGAAAAAGAACTCAAAATAATTGCACTTTCATTAATGGTTCTATTATCACTTGTAAATATTGGAATAAACGAAATGAAATTCGGAATTGATTTCAGTGGAGGAACCCGAATACCAATACTTCTAGAGCAGTCAGTTGATGAAACAACAATGAACGAACTTATAGATATTATAAAGAAAAGATCAAGCGTACTTGGTCTAAGCGAGGTAAAAGTTGTTGCAGTTGGAAATTCAGAAATATATGTTGAAGTTCCCAGCAGTGATCAAGAGCAGATACTTTTTATAGAAGAAATTCTGGCTCATCAAGGGGTCTATCAGGGAATTGTTGATGGAAAAATAGCAATAACTGGAGAGGATATTCTTCCTGGAACAGTTCAAAGAGTAAATCCGCAATATCTCTCAAACGGAGAAGATTGGGGAGTTTCATTTACTATTAGTTCACAATCATCATTATACTTTTCCCAGGTGATAAAAGGCAAAGCAAATTATCCTTTATACATGTTTTTGGATAGACCAAATGATGCAATAATTTTCTTAAGTTTTGAAAATCTTCTTTTAAATGCTCCAGAAGGCGTATCAATCGATGATCTTATTCCTGCATGTGAGGATGCTCTTAAATCTGAAAAAGGAGACATTTCATTATATATAATAGATGAACTCCTCCAGAATGATACTTTCCTTCCCAAAACAAATTCTTCTAAAGCAATTGTTCCGGAAAATGCTCCAGAATGGCTTTTAGCTTCTTTAGAATCCAGTGGCTTTACAATTATTTACTCTTTAGAGGAAGAAATTTCTCCAGTATATACTTATTTTGGAGAACCAACTGTTATTGAATGGGAGGCAGTAGGATTGTTATCAGCACCAAGACTTTCCCCAAAAATAACAAGCGAGGATGCAGTTGCTGGAAGTTTTTACTCTATTTCAGGTCCTGCACAGGGAACTGGTTTAGAAAAATCAAAAAATGCAGAGGAAAGTGCTAAAAGAATAATTTCTATTTTAAAAGGAGGAGCACTACCAGTTCAAATATCTTTAGGCAGCAAAACAGTTCTTCCTCCTCAACTTGGTTTAGAATTTTTAAGATTAAGTATTATAGGAATAGTTCTCTCGCTTATTGTTATTTCTACTGTTGTTGGATTAAGATATCAGAGTATAAAATTGATTCTTCCAATTATTATAATTAGTATATGCGAGCTTATTATATTAATATCCACTCTAGGTTCGTTCACAATCGATCTTGCGGCAATGGCAGGTATAATCGCAGCAATTGGAGTAGGGGTGGATGCACAAATAGTAATAACTGACGAGATATTGAAAAAACAAATAATTGATCTTGAAGGAAAACTTCAGAATGCATTCTTAATAATAAAAACTAATGCAATTGTAGCAATTGTAGGAATGCTTCCACTATTATTTTCTGGAATGGTTGAGGTAATAGGTTTTGCAATTTCAACTATTCTTGGTGCTTTATTAGGATTCTTAGTTTCAAGACCTGCTTATGCTGCAATAGTTGAAAATCTGGTTGATCTAAAAAATGAGGATAAATCTAAAGCTCATTGAATTCAATATTAATTAGTAAAAAATATTTAATGTAAAATTCGCAAGAAATCCATTGAAATTTTGCTTTGCAAAATTGCAATTTTTGAAATTAATCCAAGTATTAATTTCAATCCATTGACTTAAGTCTCGCTAATGAACTTCGTTCATTGCGCACATTGAGCGAAGCTCAATAGTGGGGGATGAATTGCGATATACTCCGAATCATAGATTCGGAGATACATGCAAAACCTTTGGTTTTGCAATGATGCGAATTTTACAGCTCCCAATTGAACGGTAATCCGTTCAATGGGCATATTGTTGATATACAACAATATTGTTTCACGAATGGCTGAAATCCGCGGTAGCATTCGTGAAAATTAAAATAAAAAAGAAAAAATTATATCTAATTAGAATAACTTACTAAATATGTATCCCCATCAGAAGTAACTTTTACAGTTCCTCCGTTACTATTTTTTGTAGGATAATCACTTGGAAATACAGTGTATAACTTAGCTTTTGCATATCCGATTTGTTGATATGTGGAATCCCGCATCATATCTTGATTAGGAACCTGTCCTAGATTTTCATTTCCAGTCATTATTACATACTCTGGTTTTACGTATAATAATAGAAGATTTAACTGCGTATTTCCTGTACCTAAACCATGGAAGGGTATTTGCATTACATCACATTCCATTGCTTCTTTATACTCAGTCATCATTTTTGCCTGGGGGCCATACACTGTATCTGAAAATAACATAGTT
>JAQTSF010000042.1 GCA_028711485.1 Candidatus Iainarchaeum sp. | reverse complement strand
CTGCCAATAGCCTTTTAGTTTCCAAGTACCTACTCATTTCAAACAATCATGAACTATGTTCATGGTGCCCATTGACCGCAGGTCAATAGGGAGGCTATGTCCAACAGAACGTCGCAACGTTCTGTGGACCATAGAACGAAACGTCGTTCTATTGGTGATCCAAAACCAGTTTTTCTTCTAACCAATATCCTTTTTAGTTTCTTGTATTTTTATTAGGTCAAATCCAGAGAACTTCGTTCTCTGTCCCTCCAACTTCTTCGAAGTTGAAGGAGGCTATTCGACCCAAAAACCAATAAACTTAGAACTATTGATAGCCTTTTAGTTTTTAGTATTATAGCAAACTGCAAAACAAATGCAGTTTGCTGTTAGCAAACCACCCTCTGCAAAACTAGGTTCGCTAGTTGCATTGTTTTCGTGGTTTGCTATAAACTTAAATATTTTCTTTTATTATTCTACTTATGGGTAAAATAAGATTCGGACCCGCAGGAGTTCCAATTAATTGTAATGGAAGTTCAAGTCTAGAAGGAGTAAAATGTTGTTATGAACTTGGATTAGAAGCAATGGAACTTCAATTTGGAATGGGGGTAAGGCTTGGAAAGGAAATGGCCAATAAAATAAAAGAATCCTCAGAAAAATTAAATATCTCTATATCCTGCCATGCACCTTATTTTGTAAATCTATGTTCTAGAGATAAGAAAAAATTCGAAATTTCTTCAAGAAACATACTTCAATCTGCAAAAGCAATTTACGAATCCGGGGGAAAAGTTTTTGTTTTCCACCCTGGATTTTACCAAGGTCTTTCGAAGGAAGAGGCATATAAAAATGCCTATCTTAATCTGAAAAAAATAAAAGAAAAAACAGATGAAATTTCTACCTCTTTGGTTTTTGGAGCTGAAACTGTAGGGAAAAAAAGTTCTTTTGGAGGACTTGAAGAAGTATTGAAACTTTCTCAGGAGCTTGATTTTGTAAAACCAGTTATTGATTTTTCACACCTCCATGCCCGAGGAGATTTTTTATTAAAATCAAAAGAAGATTATCTTAAATTATTCTCTAAAATTGAAAAACTTCTTCCGGAATACACTAAAAATATGCATTGTCATTTTTCCGAGATTAATTATTCCGAAAAAGGTGAACTCAATCACCTTGTTCTTGGAAGCAATCACGAACCGCCATTCGAGCCTCTTATGAAAATTCTTTACGAAAATGGTTATTCAGGAACAATAATATGCGAAACTCCAAATCTGGATATTGATGCATTGAAAATGAAAAAATATTATGAAAATTTATTCAAGAAGGCAAAAAAATGAAACTACTTGCAGAAAAACTTGAGAAATACTCTTTAGATATAAAATCTCTTAAAGAGGAAATAGTTAGATTGAACACTATATATAATCAATGTTTTGATAGGGACATAAGAAGGGAAATGACTGAAAAACAAATATCTTTAACAAGAATAAAAATTAAACTAAAACGATTGCTTAGAGAAAATTTAGAGGAATTAAAACTGATAAAAAAACATTTTCCGGATTTTTTCAATGAATTAAAACATGACAATTATCTTTCTTCTTCAATTTTATCTATACTTTGGGTTTTGGATTTTAAGCAGTTAAAAGAAGATGATGCAAGAAAAAAACTTGAAGAGGTAAAATCAAAGAGAAAACAATTAAGAAAGATAAAGAAAGAGGTTTTATCATTTTTGAATGTTGATTATAATTCACTTAAAAAATTCAATCTATTGGATAAAATTTTAGATAAAAAACCCGAAAGAAAAGAATTGTTAGAGTGGATTGAAAAAAAAGATGCTCTCTTGAAACAAGAGGGCTGGCTTATTTTACTTAACGAGCCATTTATAACTAATTATCTCAAAAATTATCTTTTTGAATACAGGATGATTGTTGATCAAGAAAAAAGAATGACAGTAGATTATAACTATTCTTCCAATATGGGAACTCTTTCAGAATCAGAAATGGATAAAAGCATACGTGAAATACGAAAAAACAAAAACCGCATTTATCGCAAATGTGCGCACATGCTCTATTCCAATACAACCTACTTAAAAAAATTAAAATCATCAAAAAGATTCAATGAATCCTTTGACACCTTTGATTTTGCTTTTTTTGATTCTATACCTTTAAATCATATAAAAGAAGAGTCCTGGGTTTATGAAATGAGCGCTCTTTTATCCTAAGCTTTTATTTTTCCTTTCCAAATTCTTTCAAGAATTTCAACATCCTCATTAACTAGAATTCTTTCATTTCTTCTTATTATTAATCTTTTATCCCCGCGCACTCTTCCTATTTTTGCAAATTTTATACCTTCCAATGTTTTTTCAAACTTTGAGATATTCCTATCATTAACAGAAACTACAAATCTTCCTGCACTTTCTGAGAATAATATTTCATCCTCATTTTCAGTGTCTCTTGGAACCAATCCCAAATCTATATCTATTCCTAAATTTCCTCCTATGGAACATTCTGAAAGTGAAACAGCAAGCCCGCCATCAGATACATCATGTGCAGAACTAATCAGCCCTTCTTCACATGCTTTTGAGAATTTTTTGTATAAAGGAACAGTTTCATTATCTCTTACTTTTGGATTGCTGTTTCCAACTCCTTTAAATAATTTATAATATTCACTTCCCCCCATTTCTGCCCGTGTAATTCCTAAAATATAAATAGAATCCCCTGGATTTTTGAAATCCGAACTTATTGCATTTTCTACATCATCTATCTTACCTATCACAGTTACAAGCAAAGTAGGAGGTATAGAATATTTCTGTCCTTTGTAATAATAATCATTTTTCATACTGTCCTTTCCTGAAATTATGGGGATTCCATAACTTAGTGCATAATCATAAAGGGAAATACATGCTCTTACTAATTGTGCAAGTTTGTATTCAGCATCAGGGTTTTGTTCTGATGGAAGTGGATTAGGCCAGGAGAAATTATCCAAACATGCAAGATAACCAAATTTTGCACCTGAAGCAAGAACATTCCTAACTGCTTCATCAATCGCCATCGCTGCCATATCATAACTGTCCTGCACATACCTTGGGCATATGCCGTGTCCTACAACCAATCCATTGTTTGATTCAAGTATTGGTTTTATTACTCCGCTATTATTCGGTCCTCTATTTATCGGTTTTATGATGCTTCCTCCCTGTACCTCATGATCATATCTTCTTACTACCTGTTCTTTTGAAGCTATATTTGGAGAAGCAAGGATCATTTTTATCAATTCACTCAAATCAGTCTGGGTTATTTTAGGTTCATCAAAAACTTTTCTTTTCCATACTGCTCTTAATTTCATCTGTGGAACTCCGCCGTGTAAAAATTTCATATCTAAATATGCAACTGTTTTGTTTCCATACATTACATGGAATTTTCCAGAATCAGTAAATGTTCCAACAACCGTTATTTCTACATCATGTTTTTTTGCAATTTCCTCCAATTCTTCCAAATTTTCTTTAGGTACTGCAATAAGCATTCTCTCCTGGGATTCTGAAATCAATATTTCCCAGGGATCCAATCCAGGGTATTTCAAAGGAGCTTTATCTAAATAAATTTCACATCCGTCAGAAAATTCAGCCATTTCTCCTATACTTGAGGAAAGTCCCCCCGCCCCATTATCGGTTATTGCTTCATACAATCTCTTGTCCCTTGTTTCAAGAATAAAATCAAGAACTTTCTTTTGGGTGAACGGATCTCCTATTTGGACAACACTTTGTGGAGTGTTTTCATCAATTTGTTGAGAGGAAAAAGTAGCTCCATGTATTCCATCCTTTCCTATTCTTCCACCAACCATTACTGCAAGATAACCATTTTCTACTTTCTTTTCATTTGTTTTTCTTCCATCTATTTCAGAAGGCATTACTCCTACTGTTCCTGCATATACCAAAGGTCTTGCGGCATATCCTTTTTCAAAAATTATAGAACCATTTATTGTAGGTATTCCTGAACAATTTCCCCCATCTTCTATCCCTTTTATAACTCCGGAAAATATTTTTTTAGGATGTAATACTCCGGGAGGAAGATCCTTCTGGTCCAATTCTCCAAAACAAAGAACATCAATATTTCCTACTGGTTTTGCCCCTAATCCACATCCAATTACATCTCTGTTAACTCCTAATATCCCAGTAAGTGATCCACCATAAGGATCTAATGCAGACGGTGCATTATGAGTCTCAACTTTTACTGCAATATCCTGCTGATCATTTAATTTTATTATTCCGCCATTATCCTTGAATACGCTCACTACATATGGTTTTTTTATCTGCTGAGTTGCTGCTTTTATAAAAGTATTAAAAACAGAATCTATTGCATGACTATCCCCATTATCTTGATACTGAATATAGGAATTGAATATTTTATGTTTACAATGCTCGCTCCATGTCTGGGCTATGCATTCTAATTCTACATCAGTTATCTTATCTTTCAAACCCACTCTTTTTCTTCCGTCTAAAACTCGTTTTCCAGATAAATATTTCCTTATTTTATCCATTTCTTTTTCATTGAGTGCAAGAAGCCTTTCTTCTGAAAGTTTTGAAAGTTCTACACTGCTCATTTTTACTATATCTATCTCCTGCACTTCAGGTTCATGTCTTATCACTACTTTTGGAAGATATATCTTCCTTTCTTCAAATGGTTTGTATATTATTGCTTTTTCCACAAGTTTATTGTAAAATAATTTTGAAATATTTTCTACTATTTCTCTTTCCAATCCTTTTGATTTGAATACATATACTTTTGAGTGGTAGATTTCAATTTCCTTATTTAGTGCATCTCTAACTGCATCAATTGCAGTTTTTCCTACGTTATCCGTTACTCCAGGAAGATAACCTGTTTCTATTCTCCAGAATTCAGTATAAAAAGAATTTTTGTAATTAAATTCTTCAGTTATTTTATCTGAGAAGACTTGTTCTCCTAATTTTTCAAGTTCCTCATTTCCAAGTTCATTATAAATATTATACGTATTAATTATTTTTACATCTTCCAATTTTATTCCAAGTTCCTCATGAATTTGGGTTTTTGCCTTTTCTCCAGCAACATCCCTGAATCCATCTTTGGTTTTAACTTCGATTCTGCAAGGCATATATTGACTTAGAATACTTATTTTTTTAAGCTATTGCTTTAATTCCTACAAATCAATAATTGTTTCTTTTATTTTATTAGCTTATTCTTAAATGTTTCGAAAATTATCGAATTGAACATCCACCAGAAGGAAGTATTGCAATTAATTCATCAGTATGCACTCCAAACAATTTAGATAAAAATTTAGCAATTTTTTCTTTCCCTTCTTTTCCAGGAGTTAATTTTTTATTCTTTTTTAGAATTCTTTTAGAGCATTCCGGAACTATCTCAATTTCTTCTTCTCCAACTCCAACTCTTAAAATTAAAGGAGTATTTTTGAACCACTCCCTTTCCCCTTCCATTGCTATTCCCCCCTTTCCGACATATTCTCCTTGGGAATGTTTTGAGAGCTGTTCTTTTTTAAGTGAATAAACATCAATTGTAGAATATCTCGAACCCCAGGCTTTTGAAAAACTTGCTGCAAACTGGGCACATTCTCTTTTTTCCTGTTCATCTGCGTTTATTCCATCCTTTAGAATAACAACAGAACCTCCTATGATATCTGCATGGAAAAACAAATCACTGTCTTCCATATATTTTTTGAATATCAAATCATTCTGTGAGGCATCCCTTCCCCCTATACATAACTTATTATTTGAAGTGTAAAACCAATGGAATTTTTCATACCATTTTTTTTCCCTTGATTTTCTTTTTTCCTTTTCTTTTTTTTCCTCCTCTTCTTTTTCAGCTTTTTTAATTTCCTTTTTAGTTTCCTCTATTGCTTTCTCTAATCCCTGAATTTTTTTTCTTATTTTTTTTGCCTTTTCATAGTATTCTGCAGCATTCTCATGCAGGCTTTTTCTGGTATCTATTGTTATTTTCATGGCAAATCTACCTATTTTTCAAATTTCAAAACTATTTTAAATCCTTAATATATAAATCTATCTTATGAAAGCATTACTATTCCTAAGTTATATTGTATTATTTGTTTTTTTGGTTAATATGTCCATGGCATTTGGAGAGGACGAAGATGATGCTGCAACTCAGGCAATCCATAGTGCTATATGCAAAATGGTTGAACTTGTAAAGGCATCAATGGGAGCTGTGTTTCTAATACTTGTTGTTCTTTCAGCAATAGTTTATGCAGGAGGACAGATATTAGGTGCAGAAACAAGAGCAAGAGCAAACGTATGGGCAACCTCAATGTTTGTTGGTGCAATTATAGGAGGTTTAATTTACTTAGTGATTCCGGTGTTTTTAACAGAATTAATTGGTGAAGATATCACTTCTGCATGTGAAGAGGCACTATATTAGCTCTTTTAAATCTTTCTTTATATATCTTTTTCAAAGGTGAATAACAAATGAACATTCAAAAATTAGGAAAGTATTTTCTTAGTATATTTCTAGTATTAACACTAATTTCTATGTCTTACTCAGCAGCAGCAACAATAGAATCTGCTATTTGTGGCATAGTATCCATTGTAAAAACTGTTATGGCAGCAACAATGCTTATCTTAGTAGTTCTTGCAGCAATTATTTATGCAGCTGGTCAGGTACTAGGTGCAGAAACAAGAGCAAGAGCAAACGTATGGGCAAC
>JAQTSF010000041.1 GCA_028711485.1 Candidatus Iainarchaeum sp. | reverse complement strand
AAATCGCAATATTCCCAAGAATTACAATCGATTTGTACATTACATCTTCCATTTTGGGGAGCGCATTTTTTAGTCTGTGAATGACAGTATTCCCAAGAAGAACATTCGTTATCATTTAAACAATATCCCTGAATAGCAACGCATTTCTGTATTGTTTTATCGCAGGTTGCATAAGAAGGACAATCGTTATCATTTATACAAAATTCTTGTTTTGCTATACAATAATGAGTTTTAGTATTACATAATTGCCAGGTCTCACAATCACCATCTAAATTACATCTACCATCCAAAGGAGTACATGCTTTAGTTTCGCTATCGCAGGTTTCCCAACCCTGGCAGTCAAATAGTGATGTACAAAATCCTGGTTTTGGTTTGCATAAATGCGTAGAAGGATCACAAAATTCGAAAGTGTTGCTACATTCAGAATCAGCTGCACAATAACCTAATGCAGGTATACAATTAGATTCTGAAGAACAAACCTGCCATAATTCACAGTCAGGATCATTCAAACATTTTCCCTGTTTGAATTTACATAAATGTGTAGAGCTTTCACAAGCATATAATGTAGTATTGTCGCAATCAGAAGCAGAATCGCAGTACCCAGGTTTGGCTAAACATTTGTTATTTTCAAGATCACAATACTGCCAGCTTTTACAATTTTTATCAGATTCGCATGTGGATTCCAGACATCCGTACATAAAAACAAAGGAAAACAATAATATAACAAACAAAAACTTTTTCATAAGTGCACCTTTGAAGTATATTAATTTAGTAATAAATTTAAATCATTGAGTTTAGTTTTTTTACTGCATTGGGAAGCTCAAAAAAATGATTTAACTCCAGATCGGCATCTGATTTTATATTTTTATATCTTCCAGAATTTATTCTAATTGTTTTGATCCCCACCTTTTTTGCATATAAAATATCTGAATCTGGTTTATCTCCTACCATTATGCATTCCTGGGGCTTTGCCTTGAGTTTTTTTAGAATAATTGTGAAAAATTTAGGACTTTTTTTTATTTTCAATTCTTCAGAAATAAATACATTCTCAAAAAACAAAGAAAGACCTAATCTTATTAGTTTGTCCCATTGCTTCACTGCATTGCCCTCACTTGCGATATGTATTTTATAATTTTCTTTTAAACTCAGAAGTGTTCTTGGAACCGAAGGGAAAGGTGAAATCGAATGTTTTGTATTATGATAGGCAAGAACTGCTGCAGCAACATATTTTGACTTGTTTTCCTTTATTCCTAGTTTATTGCACAAAATATCAAAATGATTTTCATAGTTTGATCCTTTTTCCTTTATTATTTTTTCAAGCATTGAATATAATTTATTAGAGCTCTCATCCAATCCCATCATAATCATTGCCTTTATTGCATTCTTTCTTGCGTATTCTGCAAACTCACTTGTAGGGAAGAGAGTATCGTCTATATCAAAAAGAATGTGTTTTATTGCCATTGCAATAAAAAGAGGAAAGCTACTTTTTTAAACCTAATCTAAGACAATATAGTTCTATCCCGCTGTAGCTCAAAACTTGAAAGGCAATGCTTTTCAAGCGAGCAACGGTAGAGCGATTGGCTGTAGTTTGTTTTTCAACATTTTTAGTTGAAAGAAATAATCGCTGATACCAATAGGTTGCTAGTTCGAATCCGGCTTTTTGAATGAGTACCAACTTACGGCAAAAAGCATGGTTGCAAAAACCATGAGACATATATCACGTCTTTTGATTGAAAATCTGGCCAGCGGGACTTTATTTTGTTTTTACAAAATAAAGGACTTGAACTTCGGTTCAAACAGACGTTTTATATTCTTTTTCTTGTATAAGAAAAATTAGGTATGCTCCGGTAGTGTAGAATTTTATGCTTTGTATAATTCAAGCAAAAATGCACTTTGGTCAGCATTTCGGCCTGTCAAGCCGGCGACCCGGGTTCGAAGCACTTTTTGGTGTATAAAAAGCTGCACCAAAAAATTTGCGAAATCCCCGGCCGGGGCGTAGTTCTAATTTTTAGAGCCCTAAAAGGACAATATTAAAAGATTTTCTATTCATTTAGTTCCCGATGAATAATAAACCGATAACTGAATTTATGAGCTTAGAGGAGTTTGAAAAAATAAAAAAATTTACAAAAGGCAAGGAAACCCCGTTCTTAGTGATAAATATTGAAAAAATTGAAAAGAATTATGAGGAACTTGTAAAGAATTTACCGTATGCAAAAATATATTATGCAGTAAAAGCAAATCCGCACCCAGAAGTAATTAAACTTCTTGATAAAAAAGGTTCTAATTTTGATATAGCTACAATTTATGAATTAGATCAACTTTTAGACGCAGGAATATCACCAGATAGAATAAGTTATGGAAACACAATAAAAAAAGAAAAAGATATTGCTTATGCTTATAGTAAAGGGATACGGCTTTTTGCAACAGATTCGAAAAGTGATCTGCAAAAACTATCAAAAAACGCTCCGGGTTCTAAAGTTTTTTTTAGAATATTGTGTGAAACAAGCGGTTCTGATTGGCCTCTGTCAAGAAAATTCGGAGCACACCAGGATTTGATATATAAATTAATACTTGAATGCAAAAATTTGAATCTGGAACCTTATGGTTTATCATTTCATGTTGGTTCACAGCAAAGAGATATTGGACAATGGGATAATGCAATTAGTCAATGTAAATATCTTTTTGATGCAGTAAAAAAAGAAGGAATAAAATTAAAAATGATAAATCTTGGTGGTGGATTACCTTCCAGGTATATTCATCATACACTTGATGTAGAATTATATGCGAATGAAATTACAAGATATTTGAAAGAGGATTTTGAAGGTAATGGAAATGGTTTTCCTGAAATAATAATTGAGCCTGGAAGATCCCTTGTAGGGGATGCTGGAGTAATTATAAGCGAGATAATAATGATTTCAAAAAAATCTCATATGAATCAGTATAAATGGGTTTACTTGGACATTGGAAAATTCGGCGGTTTGATAGAAACAATAGATGAATCAATAAAATACCCTATATTCACTGAAAAAGAAAAACCTCATGAAAAAACAAAGGAGATTATATTGGCTGGTCCGACATGTGATAGCATGGATACGCTTTATGAGAATTATAAATATTCTCTTCCTGAAGATATAAAAGAAGGAGAAAGAGTATATATACTAAGTACTGGAGCATATACTCAAACCTATAGTTCTACTTATTTTAATGGAATACCGCCACTAAAAGTGTATATTCTTGAATAATTAGTTAGGAAAAGTTTTCATTCCGTCTGAGAGAACATAGTTTACATCTATTATATTAAGCTGATTTTTTGAATTGTAGTTTATGAATAAGGATTCTCCTTGGCTTGAAGCATCATAAAAAGAATCCCCAGAACTAATCATAGTTGTCTCTACACATGCAATATAGTTGCTTGTGGGATGTGCTTGCACACAAACAAAAGCATGGGAAGGAACAAGAATAAGGAATGCATGCATCCCTGCGCTTACTATTGCACTTGCAAAAACAATACTGCCATCTATACAATTTGCCCCTCCGTTTTCAAGACTCTGCGCAGGAGTATAAATTGTTTGTGCATTAGAAAAATAATTGCCAGGAGCATTTAGATAGTGCATTCCCCTTGACTGCAATTCATCATATATAGCTTCCATTTGCAAATAGGTACTTTCTTCCTTAGTGCAGGAATTTAAACCAAAAGGACCGCAGCCAGAAGAGTATTGCTGATAGCCTATCAGAGCATTGCCTGGAAGACGCTGAGCTGAATCAGAAAGCAGTTCCAAAATAGCAGGATCTTCATATGTAACCCAAGAAATTATTGCATTGTTTAGTTCATTTGCATCCTCTCCAAAATAAGGAGATTGCCAAGGCATTTTATTGAAAGGCTGGAGTGTTGCCTGTTCAGTACTCTCAAAAATAGTAGAACCTGATTCATCAGTTATTAATATTTCATATAAAACATTTCTTGATTGAAGATTATTGAATGCTTTTTCATCAAGAGGAGGATCAAAAAATAAGGTCTTAGTATCCCCAGGAGAGATAAAAACAGAATTTGTTTGCTTGGAGGACCATTCGGGTATTGAAACAGAAATATATCCACTAAAAGAGGAAGTTCCATCATTTTTCAACTTTAACTCAACCATATGTGTGGAAAAATATCCGTGATTCAGTGCAAATGCAGGATATATTGGATCTCCGAAATTTGGATAAAAAGAAAGTTCTATCAAAACATCTGAAAATCCATGAAGCTGAATATAAGAATACGTTGAAATATCTGAGGAAAATGCAGTTATTTTTGCATTTCCTTGTGAAAAAGCAGAGGTGTAAGTAACTGAGCATTTTCCATCGCTCCCAGATATGCAAAATGAAGTGATTGTACCAAGATCCGTAGTAAAATCAACTTTATGATTTGATACTGGTTTTCCAAGTTTATTCTCTAAATAAACCTCTATAATGGTATTGGATTTTCCATTACCTATAAGTGAATTATTTGCTATAGTTAAAATAATTTGTTCTGGTTCAAGAGGTAAAAGTAGAATGCTATTGTTCGCAGATGCTGTATTAGAAGATGCGAGTAGAGTAATGTTGCCGGGAGTTATTGAACTAGTATAAAGTATAGTGCATTCTCCATTGAGAGTAGTGCAAGAATTTGCGGATAATGTACCTGCTCCAATGGGTTCTAATTCAAATAAAAGTAAAGTGCCATCAGGAACCTGCTGATTTTTATGATTAAACGCTTTTGAAATGATCTTAATTGAAGATGTTCCGTCTGCAGGGAGAGAATCTAATTGAGGATAGATAATAATTTTCTTTGCATAATCTGGAAGTATGTTTATATCAAATTTCCTAGTTTCTCCTGCAAAATAGAGCGATATTTCTAAATTATATGAAAATGCAGATTTAGGGGGAGTAAATAATAATGTACAAATACCATTCTCATCTGTAGTACATGATGAAATTGATCCGTTTTCAGATTCGGAAGTTATTTCAACATTAATCAAGGGCATTCCCAGTTTATTAGTTAAAGATATGGGTATCTCCAATATTGAACTTCCATCTCCTATAATCTCCAATTGTAATGAATCAGATTCAAAACTGAGTTCTCCAGGAGTAAATACAAGAAATAATACAGTTCCTAATAATAAAAGAACAGCAAAGAGTGTTCCGCCAAAAAATAGTAAAAGATTTGTGTGCTTAGGAGCTTTTTGGCTACCAGATAAAAGATGGCCACCGCATTTTGGACAGAATTTAGACCCTTTTAGGAAAACCTTGGATCCACATTTTGAACAGGAAAGCATTATACTACCTCACAAACAATATAATATTTAAACTAGTGTAATAATACTATACTTTTTAATTGTTTTTATATAATTTAAGTAAAGTATATTACTATATTAGTTATGGAGATGATTATGTGGAAGAAAATGTTAATATTCCAGATAAAAAAGAAATAGCTGAAGAAAAAATCCCTGAATCAGATGTAAAAAAAGAACAAATAAGGGTAAGAAATGAGAAAAAAATAGTAGAGGATATAGTAAAAAGCGCTGATGATGAGGAAATAATGAAATTCCTTGAAGAAAGCAAACAGAAGATAGTTGTTATTGGCGCGGGTGGAAGTGGAAGCAATACGTTGGATAGACTTTTTGAGATGAAAATAAGAGAAGCTTCATTGATTGCAATGAACACAGATGCAAGACATCTTCTTGCGATAAGGGCAAACAAAAAAATAATAATTGGAAAACAACTTACAAAAGGAAAAGGTGCAGGAAGCAATCCAAAAATAGGGGAAGATGCAGCAAAAGAGAGTATAACTGAAATAGATGAAATTGTGAAAAATGCGGATATGGTTTTTGTTACCTGTGGTCTTGGAGGAGGAACAGGGACTGGAAGTGCTCATGTAGTTGCAGAACAGGCGAAAAAAGCAGGAGCTTTGACAATTGCAGTTGTAACTTTACCTTTTGCTTCTGAAGGAAAAATAAGAATGGAAAACGCAATGGATGGATTAGAAAAATTAAAGAAAAAAGCAGATACAGTTATAATAATAAAAAATGACAAACTCCTAACACTTGCTCCGGACCTTCCATTAGACACTGCATTTAAAGTGTGCGATGAAGTTCTTGCAGGTTCAGTTAAAGGAATAACTGAATTAATAACAAGAGCAGGATTGATGAATGTTGATTTTGCAGATTTGAAAACCATACTTTCAGATACAGGATACGCAGTTATAGGTCTTGGAGAAGCTTCATTAGATGCAAAAACCGAAGACAGAGCAAGAGTGGCGGTTGAAACTGCTCTTAATTCTCCTCTTCTTGATGCGGATTTAAGCACTTCTGAAAAAGCACTTATAAATGTAGTTGGAGGACAGGATATAACACTAAAAGAAGCTGAATATGTTGTTTCAGAAACATCCAAGAGAATTCATCCTAATGCCCATATAATATGGGGAGCAAGATTAGAAGAGAACATGAAAAAATCTTCAGTACGGGTACTTGTTGTTCTTGCAGGTGTAAAATTTTACAAATCAAAATCTCCTGAGGAAGAACTTGATGAACTTAACTTGGATCTTATAGGTTGATGAGAATGGATTTAAAAGTTCTTTTTGAAAGATGTATAAGAATATTGCATATATCTAGAAAGCCAACTAATGATGAATATATGGAGGTTGCAAAAATAACCTCTTTAGGAATGATTGCAATCGCAGTTTCGGGATTATTAATATCAGGAGTAATGAATT
>JAQTSF010000040.1 GCA_028711485.1 Candidatus Iainarchaeum sp. | reverse complement strand
AATCTTCTTGTTTTGAAAATTGAACGCGATCCTGAACAGAAAGTTCTCTACTTTCTGTAAGTTCTTGGAATCTTTGCTGAAGAAAAGAAAGTTGCTCTTCGACTTTTAATAATTGATTTATCTTTACTTGTTTTTCTTCAGAAGGTTTTCGTAAATAATTAATAACTTTAATCGCAACATAAAGTCCTGAAAGAGAAAGTGTAATTGCAGGATTTGAAAGTAGAGAAAATAATGTTTGAGCAGTTGTTATTGCTGAGGAAACCATGTTTAATGCAAAAGGGGCTGCTGCATTAGAACCACCAAATAAAAATACTACTCCAGAAGCCAATGCTGTTGCTCCTCCATATACAAGTGAAGATATTGCTCCAAATCTTATGATTGCGCTTAGAGTGTTCCTTTCTTTGCCTGGTTCCACAGAACCAAAAAGAAAGGAAATTGTTTTTGAAAATAAAGATTTTTTTTGTTCTTTTGTTTGAGTTTGCTCTGCTCTTTTTTCAACTGATGGTGTTTCTTCTGAAGAACTGGAAAAAGACGCTTTTTTAGAAGATCTATTGAAAAATTTTCTAAATACCCCTGATTTTGGCCTATCGGCAACTGGAATTAAATTTATTCTGAGGGAGCATTTTCTCATGTGGTAATATGTGTATAGAAAGGTATTTAAAGATTGGTTTAGAAGGATTGAATATAAGATACAGATAAAGATATTTAAATACTATTAGATAAAAGAAGATTCTTAGTATGGGCCCGTAGCGCAGCCAACTTTATATCATAATTTTATATTATATAAAGCCTGCAATGGATAGCGCAGCAGCCTTCTATCACGCTTTTGCCATAAGTTCTTCTTGTGGCAAATTTTGGAATAAGAAAGCTGACGGTCGTGGGTTCAAACCCGACTTTTTGACTTATATATTTCATATGGCAAAAAGCACGGTTCCAAAAAGCCATGCGATAATAATAAGTATTGCTGGTTTTGGGTGGCATAGCCTTTTAACCTTAGAAAACATTTGAAACTAAAAGGCTATGGAAAATCCCATCGGGCCCGATTTATTTAAAAACAACTGATTTCGGTTCAAAAAATCCGGATTTTATGATTTTAGGTGATAAGATGGACAAGAGATTAAAAACAATTATTGAAGAGATAGATATAATTCTGGAGGATCCCAGTGTTCCAAAAAATATAAGAAAAGCACTTTCTGATTCAAAAGAAAGATTAGTAAGTGATGATGAATGGAATGTAAAAATAAGTTCTGCGGTATATCACATAAACAGCATAAGTGAGGATATTAATATGCCCACCCATGCAAGAATGCAAGTCTGGACTATAATGAGTGAATTGGAAGCATTGAAGGAGTAAAATGGAAGCTGAAAAATTTATAGAAAAAGGAATAAGGTTGAGTGTAAAGGCAGAAGAAATTCTAAGAAAATTAAATAATTCTGATGTAGAAAAGGAGATTATTGACTCTGGAAAAAAGTATATTGATGAAGAAGAAGTAAAAAAATTAATTGAAAAAAAGAAAGAAGAACAAATTGTTGTAAAAAGACCTTATTCTTTCAAACCACTTTCAAAAGAATATTCATCGAATATAAAAGTATTAGATCGGGATGTTACTGGAAATTCCAGAACAACAGGAAGTATAGATGATTTTGTAGAATACTTTAGAAACAGATATTCAAAATTATCAAAAATGCTTAAAAAATTTGATCCAAAATATCCGGAAACAAAAGTTGAGGATCTTAAAAAGAGCATGAATCAACAAGTAAAAATAATAGTAATGGTTACTGATATACGGGAAACGAAAAATAAAAATATATTATTAGAAGGCGAAGATCTTACAGGAATTTGTAAAATAGTAATAAGCCAGGGAAAGGAAAAATTATTTGAACTTGGAAGAAGAATAATAAAGGACGATGTAATTGCAATAAGAGGAAAAGTACTTGAGGCATTTGTTATTGCAGAGGATATTGAATGGCCAGATCTTCCAATAACCAGAGAGAAAAAACTTTCAGAAAATGATCTCGCTGCTGCTTATCTTTCAGATATACATTTTGGAAGCAACAATTTTCTTGAAGAAAGTCTTGAGAGATTTATAAGCTGGATCAAGGGAGAAAATGGAGCTGAATCACTTGCATCAAAAGTAAAATATATACTCATTGCAGGGGATATTGTGGATGGAATAGGGATATATCCAAACCAAGAGAAAGAGCTTATTGTAAGCGATATATACAAACAATATGAAATATTCAATGATTTTGTGGAAAGGCTCCCAGAATATATAGAAGTGATAGCAATTCCTGGAAACCATGATGCTGTAAGAAGGGGGGAACCCAGTCCTGCTCTTGAAAGCGATCTTATTTCCTGTGATATTACTAGTTTAGGGAATCCATCAACAGTAGTATTAGAAGGAATAAAACATGTATTGTACCATGGAACATCAATGGATTCTTTGATTTCCAGTTTGTATTATTTAAGTTATAAAAAACCGGAAGTGGTAATGGAGGAGTATTTGAAAAGAAGACATTTTTCTACATTATATGGGGGAAATTTGATAGTTCCTGAAAAAAAAGATTATCTTGTTCTTGAGGAAGAACCAGATGTATTGCATATGGGGCATATACACAAAAATGGATATGGATATTACAGAGGGACTGTAATGATAAATTCAGGAACATTTCAGGCAAGAACAGAGTTCCAGGTGCGGCAAGGGCATGTTCCAACTCCAGGCATTGTTCCTGTTTATGAATTTAAAACCGGAAGGCTAAAGACCTTGAATTTTCTTAAGGGAGAGCAATGAACTATTTTGATGAACTTGAAAAGGAGCTTGAAAAATGCTATTCTATAGCTACAAAGGCAAGGAAAAAAGGTTTTGACCCTGAAAAAAAGGTTGAAATAAAGATTACTTCGGATATTGCTTCGAGAGTTGAAGGACTTGTTGGACCAGAGGGTATTGAAAAAATAATACGGAGTATGGAAAAGGAAGAAAAAGGGAGAGAAGAAATTGCGTTTGAAATAGTAAGAAAAATAGCTTCAGGGGAAATATATCAAGGAAGCGAAGAAAAAAGAATTGAACAGGCAATAAGAACAGGTGTTGCAATAATCACTGAAGGTGTTCTTGTTGCACCCACGGAGGGGATAGCAAAAGTAAAAATAAGAGAAAATCCTGATGGAAGCAACTATATTTCTGTTTATTATGCTGGACCTATAAGAAGTGCTGGTGGAACTGCTGCTGGATTAAGTGTACTTATTGCAGATATTGCGAGATTAACTGTGGGAATAGGAAATTACAGACCAACAGATACTGAAGTAGAAAGATATGTTGAAGAGATAAATATATACGAAGCAAGAGTTGCTCATCTTCAATACAAACCAAAAGATGAAGATATACGAATAATAATAAGAAATTGTCCGATATGTATAGATGGAGAACCTACAGATGAAGTTGAAGTTTCAGTTTATAAAAATCTTGAACGAGTGGAAACTAACAGGATAAGGGGCGGGGTTCCATTAGTAGTTTGTGAAGGAATAGCCCTTAAAGCTGCAAAATTGTTAAAGTATGTGAAAAAACAGAAAATAGAATGGAACTGGCTTGAAAAAATAATCAAAATAAAGATAAAAGAAGATAAAGTTGAAATAAAACCGGATGATGGATATTTAGATGGATTAGTTGCCGGAAGACCTGTTTTCTCTTATCCCTCTTCAAAAGGAGGATTTAGATTACGATACGGAAAAACCAGAACAAATGGAATAATGGCTAAGAGTGTTCATCCTGCAATTATGGTTCTGCTTAATGAATTTTTAGCATATGGAACACAGATGAAAATTGAACGGCCTGGCAAAGGGTGTATAGTAACTTCTTGTAATAATATAGAATCACCTATCGTGAAATTAAAAAATGGGGATGTTGTTAGAGTAAATAGTATTGAACAGGCAAGAAAAATTAATCCTGAAGTTAAAGAAATATTATTTTTAGGGGATATTGTAAGTTCTTTAGGGGATTTTATAAAAAGCAATCACCCATTAATGTCACCAGGATATTGTAAAGAGTGGTGGGAACGAGAGTTAGATAGAAAAGGTTTGGCTATTCCTGTAATTGAAAATGCAGAATCAGCATTTTTATTTTCAAAAACATATGATGTTCCTTTGCATCCAGAATATACTCTTTTTTGGGATTCTATAAATATAGAACAACTTAATGAAATGGTTGGAATTATTGAAAAAGCAGAGTTGCGTTGGGATGGAGAAAAGATTTCAGAGATGAAAATTGAGGATAACGATGCAAAAAATATTTTTGAAGAACTCCTTGTTGAACATATTGTAAGAGATGGAAAAATAGTTTTTACAGCTGATAATGCGTATAGTATCCTTGGTTCTTTGGGAGTTCTTAAGAATAAAAAAATTGACTGTTCGAATATAAAAGAAATTTTAAAACAGAAAAAAAAGGTTCTTGAAACTATATCAGAATCATCTGGAATAGTAATAAGGGCAAAAGGAGGAACGTATATAGGTACAAGAATGGGAAGACCGGAAAAGGCAAAAGAAAGGAGTATGGATGGAAAACCACATTCTCTTTTTCCAACAGGTTCTCCGAAAAATAGAAGCTTGGTAAAAATCTACAAAAGCGCAAAAGAGATAGATAAATTAAAAACAGTTAATCTTGAACTTTCCAAATTCAAATGTATAAACTGTTCACATATTTCCATATATCCCAGATGTAGTTTATGTGGTGGAGATTGCGAACCGCAAAAAATATGCCAAAAATGTAATGCGGTGGTAAACTCAACAGAGCATTGTGGAAGAGAAACAATAAGCTATGAAAAAAGACCTATAGCCCTTGCAGAAATGTTTGAGGAATGTAGAAAAGTATGTGGAGGACAAATTCCTGATGATGTAAAAGGGGTAAAGGGACTTAGCAACAAAAACAGAATTCCCGAAAGACTTGAGAAAGGGGTTTTGAGGGCAAAGTACGGAGTTTACGTATACAAAGATGGAACTGCAAGATTTGATGCAACCGATGTTCCCTTAACCCACTTTAAACCGAATGAAATCGGTTTGAGTGTAAAAAAAGCTATTGAATTGGGATATGAAAGGGATTATCTTGGAAAAGAACTTGTCGATGGAGAACAGATTGTACCGTTAAAAGTTCAGGATATATTGCTTTCCGAAAACGGGGCAGAGTATTTTATAAAAGTTTCAAAATTTATAGATGATTTGTTAATTAATCTTTATAGTCTGCCTTCTTATTACAACATAGAAAAAAGAGAAGAACTTATAGGACATCTTTTGGTTGGTTTTACAAAAGCAAATGTTGGTTATGCACATCCTCATTTCCACACTGCAAAAAGAAGGAACGCGGATGCCGACGAGGATTGTGTCATGCTACTTATGGATTCTCTTCTAAATTTCTCAAGGAAATATTTAAGTGAAAGAAGAGGGGGGACTATGGACGCCCCTATACTGCTTAATGTTAAAATAAACCCGAAGGAAGTGGATGATGAAGTTTTCTGTATGGAAGTTGTTGATAAATATCCGTTAGAATTTTATGAATCTTGTATGAAAAATGAATATCCATACAAAATAAAAATAAAAAAAGTTGAGGATATTCTTGGAAAAGAAGAGCAATATGGTAATCTATCATTTACATTAGATTCAGAAAGCATAGATAAGGGAGTTGTAAAAACAAAATATGTTGAATTAGATTCTGTTCCGGATAAAATTGCTAATGAATTAGAATTAGAGGAAAAAATTAGATGCGTTGATGAAAAAGATGTTGCAAAAAGAATAATACTCAATCATTTTCTTCCGGATTTATATGGAAATTTAAGAACATTTTCAAGGCAGAGCTTCAGGTGTGTAAACTGCAATGAAATTTATAGACGAGTTCCTTTGATAGGAAAATGTAGAAAATGTGGTGGAAATTTAACTCTCACAATACATAAAGGAGGAATAAAAAAATACCTAGAAATTTCACAGATGTTATGTAATAAATATGACCTCCCAGTTTATTTAAAACAAAGAATAAAATTAATAAAAAAAGAAATAGAACACATATTTGAAGATGAAAAAATAAAACAAATGGGTTTGTCCGACTTTGTTTAGGAGTATCTCATTGCGAGATCTCCGAAAAGAGGTAGTTTTACCCATTGATTCTTATATGTTTTAAATCCAAGCAATACAAACACGAATATCGAAAGAACCCCAATCATCAAATATACCATCCCGTATTCTATAATATCAAATAGGGGTGTTCCTAATAAAATTGAATCTTTTAGGATATAAAATAAGAGGGATACTAAGAAACCAAGTAGTGCTGACTGAACTGCATGGAATTTCGTAAATTTCTTATCAGATACGAGGAATATAAGTATTGAGATTACCGGCCCTATTCCCAATAAAATGAAGTTAAATATTTGTACCAGATAGGAAAGTGAGGCAAAGTACGGAACAACTTTTTGCTCCTTCTCTTCTTGTGAAACCTTTGAGGGAGCAATAGCTATTGTTTCTGTTTTTTCAAATGCAAGCGGCTGTTCAATTTTAGGTGTTGTCTTTGCCTGTCTTAGCTTTGGTTGTTTTTTAGTTACCTTCCGAATTTTTTTGGATTTCTTTTTAACTGCCATGATATGATAAAGAAATTAAACTTTTTAAATCTTTAGGGGTGCAATTCATCTAATGGAAATATACAATTCACTAAGCGGAAACATAGAAAGATTTACACCAATTGAAAAAAATAAGGTAGTTATATACGTCTGTGGATTGACTCCTTA